>JAFZXD010000240.1 GCA_017616955.1 Eubacterium sp.
CATCTATACCCTTAAGTCTGGAAGATACATTTTCACTTCCGGCTTCATATACGCCTTCGCCATTGAAATACTTGTATGTTCCACCTACATTCTGCCAACATGTCGACATCATCATTCCGTCCGTCCAGTAGCCATGATTTCCCTGGCAGAAATAGTAACTCTTACCATTTATAGTATGCAGTCCCCGGAACATCTTTCCGTTATTTCCGAAATAGTACCATTTTCCGTCAATATACATCCATCTATTCTTTACAGGACCATTTCCATCATCATATTTCCATTCACTTCCGGATTTAACCCATCCGGCTGCCTCAACGCTTTCAAGCTTTCCGACTTTTCCAAAAAGCATGAAACCAAGAGCTCCGAACACCACTGCTGTTCTTAAGATTTTTTCTAACTTCATTTCTCCTCCTTTGTTGATAACTCTTGTAAATTTAAAGTTCCCCATAATCAGAAACTCCAGATATCACTTCAGAAGTATCCTGTAAAGTCTAACATACATTAACCCTAGTGTCAAAATATGGGAAATGGATGAATACACTTCACATTTTCTTCACAATTAGAACTAAAGTTGTTCATATTTCATTGTTATATTAAAGATGTTCCAAATGAAGGATTCTATACCTTCCCCCACATTTTTTCATACCTGAGAGTCGCCGAGAGGCGGCTCTCTTGTGTTATAAGGATTTTCATCCTATTCTCTACCCAACAATACCTTGACAAGAATCATTATAATATGTAGAATCTCCCTTGTTAGAAAACAAAGAATAATGTTACTGTTTTTAAGTGAGGAAAACATATGAAAACACCATTTATCACTAAAGAAAAAGTCGAAGAAATAGACAAGACTTACCCTACCCCATTTCACATTTATGATGAAAAAGGAATAAGAGAAAATGCACGTGCATTAAATAAAGCCTTTTCATGGAACAAAGGCTATAAAGAGTACTTTGCCGTAAAGGCAACTCCAAATCCTACTATTCTTAAGATACTTCACGAAGAAGGTTGCGGTACTGACTGCTCATCTATGGCTGAGCTTGTTATGTCAGAGCGTGCCGGAATAGTTGGAAATGACATCATGTTCTCATCAAATGACACTCCTGCCGAAGAGTTTGTAAAATGTGCAGAGCTCGGCGGAACTATCAACCTTGATGATATAACACATGTCGATTTTGTTTATAACGCTCTTAAGGGAGCTAAGATGGCAGATCCTGCTGCTTCAGGAAAAATGCCTAGAAAGATGTCCTGTCGTTTCAATCCGGGTGGAGTATTCACTCTCGGAAAGAGTGGTGAAGGTTTCCAGGTTATGGATACACCGGGAGATTCAAAATACGGACTTACAGAAGAGCAGATTATCGAAGCATATAAGAAGCTCAATGAACTGGGCGTTGAAGAACTTGGAATGCATGCGTTCCTTGCCAGCAACACAGTAACAAATGATTATTATCCAACACTTGCCGGAATTCTTTTTGAACTTGCGGTTAAGATTCAGAAAGAGGCCGGTGTTAAGCTTTCATTTATTAACCTTTCAGGTGGTGTCGGAATCGCTTACAGACCTGATCAGACACCAAATGACATAGCTGCTATCGGTGAAGGCGTTCATAAGAAGTTCGATGAGATTCTTGTTCCTGCAGGAATGGGGGATGTATCTATCTACACAGAGCTTGAAAGATTTATGCTTGCACCTTACGGTCATCTTATCACTAAGGCTATTCATGAAAAGCATATTTATAAAGAATATATCGGAGTAGATGCTTGTGCAGCTAACCTTATGAGACCTGCTATGTATGGTGCTTATCACCACATTACAGTTCTCGGAAAAGAAGATGCACCTTGCGATCACGTATATGACATAACAGGTTCACTCTGTGAGAACAACGACAAGTTTGCAATCGACAGAGAACTCCCTGAGATTGAAAAAGGAGACTACCTTGCTATCCACGATGCAGGAGCTCACGGTTTCTCAATGGGATATAACTATAACGGACGTCTCTGGTCTGCAGAACTTCTTCTCAGAGAAAACGGAGACGTAACAGAGATAAGACGTGCCCAGACACTTGATGATTACTTCGCAACCCTCGATGGATTCTGGGATGTAGAAGTTTAAATCTCTATATAAAAGCAGTATAACCAAAAAGTATGGCAGTTGAAATCAGATTTCAACTGCCATATTTTTTATATGAACTATTTAGCAACATTTCCGATTGAAGACCAGGAAAGCTTTGAACTATTATATTCATTCTTTATCTTTCCAAACTCTTCTTCTGTCATATTTGCATTTTCAGAATTCTCATTATCTTGTTCTCCTAAAGTATTATGGAGAACCTGTACTTCGCCACTGTCGGATTCACTTGTATAGTAATAGTCATCCCATACAATCTCTTTTCCATCAGCACTCAGATGACACTCTCCGGTTGCTACATCTGTAGCTCCGCCTGAACCATTATAATGAAAATGTCCGTCACCTATCCATGTATAACTACTACGTTCTGTACCTGTAAAAATCTTTACAGGAGCTCCATCACTGAATGTATATGCTTCGATAATCTCGCTTTTTCCTTCTTCATTATCTTTTCCTATAAGAAGTTCCGGTACTCCGTCTCCGCTTATATCCTGAACCACATAACCCAGCGACTTGGTGATCTCATTCTTATCAGCATTTGCAATTACTTCTACGATTCCGGATTCCGCATCTATATAATTATATCCGCCCGGATTATCAGGATTTATTCCACCCTGAATCATATTGTAGACTTCCATAAGAACAGGATCATATTCATCCGAATGTTGTACCGGCTCAACTGAAGCATCCGATACGCTTGCTTTAGTATCCTCCGTTGCTTCGGTTGCCTGTTCGGTTGTTGGTGCTTCTGTTGTACTTGAAGCCTCTGTTGTTGCCTGGGCAGTAGTAGCCTGTTCCGTTGTTTTTGTGTTCTTTGAATTCCCCTTACCGCATGCAGACAATGCGCACATAGCAGCCATTGTTGCAGCTAATACATAATACTTTTTCTTCATTTTTGTATATCCCTTTCCTATTACAAAAATAGATTTTTTCAAAGTATACTCACAAAAACACTCAATTATGCATCAAAATATAGACATCCGTCTCGATTTTCTTTACGAATGAACTAATTTAAAAATATTGTGTTATAATGCAACTGTTTAAACAAATGAACAGATAAACGAGGTGAATCCATGGACTCAAAAAAAGAATCAAAGAAATTACAGTCAGAATTTAAAGAATGTCAGAAGCTCCTTACTGCAATCGGAGATGAAACAAGGCAATATCTTATGTCAGTGATGATAATGGAAAAATGTGGAGGTACGCGAGTTGTTGATATAGCTAAAAAAACTCATTTATCAAGACCCGCAGTATCTCATCATATGCAGATATTAAAGGATGCAGGTTTTGTCACTTCAAGAAAAGAAGGAACTATGATCTACTATTCCATTAATGCAGACAGAGAAGGAATACAGAAAGTCAGAAACTTAATAGATCATATCGACAGATTACTCAG
>JAFZXD010000241.1 GCA_017616955.1 Eubacterium sp.
AACACCTATGGTGGATAAATATATTAAGACTCAAAAAAAGAAGCCAAATTCGGCTTCTTTTTTGATTTATATAAGATTTATACTATTTCAAGAATTGTGTTGACCATCAGGTCATTCTGTTTCGGATTCATAAAGCAGAATCTGATGTACTTGTTTGAGAGTCCTCTGATGTCATCGCATTTTCTGATGATGATTCCTCGCTGGTTGCAGTGCATAGCTACATCTGCAGCGTCTATATCATCTTTCAGAAGTTTTACCAGCATGAAGTTTGCATCCGGTCTAAAAAGATGGATGCTTCTACTGGTTGACATTGCGAGATACACAAGGGATCTTTCGGTGTGGATAGTTGACTGGGACTGAGTTATATATTCTTCGTCCTTAAACATATCCGTTATAGCGATAGCCGTAAGTGAGGCTATATTGTTCTTAGTCGTAAGGAAGTCAATCTGTTCTTTATATGCAGGATTGCTCATGATCGCATATGCGAATCTGAGACCGGGAACTGCAAAGAACTTTGAAACGCTTCTTATTACCGCGAGATTGTCATAAACCTGAGCAAGTCCGGTTGCCGTAAATGACTCAAAATCATCTGTGAACTCTATATACATCTCATCAACAATGAGGAAGATATTCTTCTTCTTGCAGGTATCGGTAATCTTGGTTACTTCCTCCAGTGAGATACGTTTAGAAGTTGGGTTATTCGGATTACACAAGATAACCATATCGATGTCATCTGTTATGGCGTCTACAAAATCGTTGGTATTCAGTACATATTCATCTTCTTCCTTGAGATCGAAGTATACGATATCGATGTTGTATGAAGAAAGAACTCTGACATATTCGGATGGTCCCGGGGAAAGCAGCAGTACTTTTTTAGGTGTAATAAGCGCTGTAAAAAGCTTAAGTAGATCGGTAGATCCATTTCCCATAACGATATGATCCAGCGAAGCATTTACATACTCTGCTACTGCTTTTTTTAGCTTGGTATAATAGATGTCGGGGTATTTGGAAATAGAACTTATATTCTGCTGAATAGCGCGAGTCACGGAACCAGGTATGCCACGGGGATTCAGATTTGCATTGAAAAGAACGGTTTCATATTGCTCTATCCTCAGCGGACTGGAATTCATAGTTGTTTTCCTCCGGATAAAAATAGTCTTTAAAACTCTGGTTTAATCTGATATAATAAGGTGATTTATTTTCGTTTTTTGTTAACAGATATATTGTACAAAGTTTTTAAGTTAGTTGCAAGGGAAAAATAAATATGAAGGCTATAGTAGAACAATATGCAAAGGGACAGTTTAAGATAGACCGGCCGGAGGTTTATATCTCCGAACAGAATTTTAAGATCAATATAGAAGCCGGCACCGTTTACGAGGGACAGTTCTCGATAGAGAGCAGGAATAATTACCCGATAAAAGGAATGGTGTACGACAGCAGATACATGCTTCGCTTTGAAGATCATAGCTTTATAAGCAGGAACTTCACAGTGAAGTATACTTTTGACGCTACTTGTCTGGAAGCCGGTCAGAATTTCCGCGGACATATAAATGTCATAACAGACGGTGGTGAGTGGAGACTTCCATATGATATTAGCATAGTTCCTTCATGTGTTAAGTATCATGATGAGAAGATAGATGATTTATTCAAATTCGCTTCCCTTGCGGAGAGAAACTGGAATGATGCGGCAAGACTATTTGTTAATGATGATTTCCGTCGTACTTTCATTGATAAGGAAACACTTATAAAGAAGATGTACGAGAGTCTTCTAGAAAGCCGTTCGGTCAATCAGGCTATGGAAGAATTCCTGGTTCTCGTTTCCAAGAAGCGTACAGTTACTCTGTCGGTTTCCAAACCTAAGATAGACATTGATATGCCTAGAGAGACAGAGAGTATAACTGTAGACATTTCCAAGAATACATGGGGTTATACATTTTCAGAGATATATTCCGATTCGGAGTTTATTATTCCGTCAAAGAAGACTATATCCGCTAAAGACTTTTCGGGAAATGTATGCTCACTCAAGGTTTATATCTCACCTGAACACGTGCCGGATGGCGAGAACTCAGGTAAGCTTATAATCGAGAATATATATCAGAGGATAGAGGTTGAGGTGCATCTTGCAAAACCTCTGTCTGTTCGTTCAAATACTGAGTATCGTATGCGACTTCAGGATTACAAGAAGAGCAGATCTACGATCACCAGAGCTTATATAGATTTCAGAATGGATAGAATATCTCTTGATGAGTATATATCCAAAAATATTGAAGCTCTCGGCAAGCTTAACGATCTGGAACCTGAAGAGGATCTGTATCGACTTGGTATAATGCACATGAATATCCTGGCGGGAGACGGTTCCAGGGTTGAGCAGGAGTTCATGCGTATTGAGGCGGATGTCGATAAGGACAGCATGAGCAATCAACAGCTGTGTTACTATAACTATCTTAAAGCGATGGTAACCAAGGATGAGGAGATCACTCAGCAGGCTGCAAATGTTATCCGAAGGAATTACAGAACACAGGAACCAAAGATGTTTTACTTCTGGCTTCTTCTGTTTGTTGATCAGACTTATACGGAAGATAAAGCTGCTCTGTACAGAGAACTTACGCAGATGTATAACGAGGGAGAGAACAGCCCTATCATATATTTTGAGTTGTGTAATCTGTTCAATTCAAATCCAATGCTTCTTAAGAAGCTTACACCTTATGAGATAACCGCTATCAAGTGGGGACTCAGAAAGAAGTTTATATCTGATGAAGTTCTTCTTGAATTTGTGAAACTCGCAGGAAAGAATAAGGATTTCAATAAGCAGATATTCTCCGTACTTCGTGAGATCTACGATAAGAATGAAGCAGAGCTCAGAGCTCAGCGTCTTAAGATTGCAGAATCCAGAGGACTTAGCGAGAGTGATCTTTATGAAGATGCTTTGAAAGAAACAGATGGTATTAAAATCTCATCTATAAATGAGTATGATGATGAATCTCTCGAAGATATGCCATTTGAATTCGGACAGGCAAAGGATTCCGAACTTGCTGATGTTTCGACAGATGCAAATGATTCTGATTCGGAAGAGAGTGACGATCCTTGGAAATTCGGTGATGATCTTGATGAAATCAAAGAAGAGGCAGATGATGAAGCTGACGATGAAGCTGAAACTCTTAGCGCAGAACTGGGCGTTGACCCGGAAGACGATGAGGAAGAAGACTTTATCGGCAGTCTCAGTGATTCAATAAAGAGCAGCGTAAATAAGTCACAGTCAATATCGGATATCCTTAAGCAGGGACAGGATGAACCTGAGATCAAGGATGAACCGATTGATTCAAAACTGGATGCGGCTGTTCGTGCAGATGTGGCAGAGAAGCTGTCGCGTAAGGAAAATGAGAACCTGGAGGTTCTTTCAAGTATATGCTCCATGCTCATTTCCGCAAACATGCTTGATCATAAGTATCACAGATTTTATAAAGCTGCAGTACTTAGAAGCCTTAAGTTTATCGGACTCAATGAGTGCTACATCAGAAGTATGAATATGAAGAGGTATGACCTGATACCTACATCAGTTCTTATGTACCTCAATTATAAGAATACACTTACCGAGGATGAGCTTGCTTATCTTTATGCAAATGTCATCTTCAATAAATCTGAGCACATGAAGATATACCATGAGTATGCACCTACCATGGAAGACTTCATGGAGAATATGATAGTTAAGGGAAAGGTAAATGATGACCTGACGGTTATCTATGATGAATTCCTTGAGCCTGAGAATGTAAGCTCCCTCTATGCAGGCAAGCTTATCAATATTGTTTTCAGAAGAAAGATCGTATGTACGAACAAGAATCTGGCTGCGGTTATCGTAAGTCATGAGGAACTTCAGAATGATCAGAGAGTTCCGCTTGTGAACGGAGAAGCGTATGTAGAGATTCTTTCGGAGAATGCATCTATCATATTTGAGGATAAGAACGGTAATCGTTATGCGGGTTCCATTCCTTATCATTTTGAACGGATAGTAGATGAGAAGGCTTATATGCCAATCTGTCGTGAGTACAGTCCAAGGGATTACAGAGTACTTCTCTTCAACTATGAAAGCATAGGTCAGTTCACATACAGAAGCGCTAAAGAAGTAAATGCTGCCCGTGAGATTATTCAGTGTGATGAAATCTCTTACGAGTATAAGCAGATGGCGTGTCTGAACATTATCGAGTACTATCATGAGAATCTTGATACAGACGTTCTTTCGAAGTATCTGAGCAAGCTCGATATAGAGTACCTGACTCATGCAAATGCCAGAACAGTCATCACATATCTTATCGATATGAATATGTTCGCAAAAGCATTCCAGGCTGTTAAGCTTTACGGATTTAACGAACTGGATGTAAATGAGCTTTATCGTCTTGCCGATTACGGTGTTACCGATGCGGACGGCTTCGTAAACGAAGACCTTCTGTCTATCTGTATAAACCTTTACAAGACAGGAACGGTAAATGTAAATATCCTGGGTTATCTTACATCGAACTTCAAGGGGAGTCTTGAGGAGCTGGCAGATCTCTTTAAGCTGGCTAAGGACAGAGTGTCTGATGTGGGACAGCTTGCTGAGAATACACTTGCCCAGATGATGTTTGCCAATACATATGACGAATATATCTATGATATCTTTATAACCTACTACGGAGGAAGAAGCAGAGGCCTTGTTGTTAAGGCATTTACAAGACTTTCTGCGTACAACTATCTTGTAAAAGATGCTCAGGTGCCGAACTTCATCTTTGATGCTATGTTCCAGGAGGTTATCAAGGGAAATATAGACGACGAGATCTCAAATATGGCACTGCTTCTTTACTTCAGTAAGCTTGAGAGATTCACGGATGTTCAGAAGAAATGGATAGAAGATAACGTTGAGAAGTTTGTGGATGCAGGTAAGATACTTCCGTTCTTCAAGAACTTTGCATCGTTCATCAGACTTCCGCAGGATGTGTTCCTTAAGACATATCTTGTTTACAAGAGTGAAAATGAGAGACAGGTATTTGCTCTTTTCAGTTTTGATACAGGAACAAGAAGTAAGCAGAGGATTGAAAGAAGACGACTTGAAGAAGTTGTCACCGGTGTTTACGTTCTGGAATTCGTTGTATTCCACGGTGAGCGCCTTGTGTACTCTATCGAGGATGATCCGAATGGAAATGCCAAGATAGTTGAATCAGAGGTTCTGAAGAAGAAGTCATTTGCCAGCAAGAATCTGAGCAGATTCGAGCAGATAAACTCTATGCTTGTAAAGCAGGAGATGAGAAAAGACAGAGAGCTTCTTGAAGATCTTGATGTATACATCAATACAGTTCATCTGTTCGAAGAAACTTTGCGGATTTTATAAAGTCACTATTCACTGGTTCTACGAGAATATTTATAGCGGCGAATAGTAACGGGAGGAGAAACACATGGCAGACGTGTTCTACATAGGTATGGATCTGTGTTCGGACTTTACACAGTTATCTTACTATAATGACATAAAAAGAGAACCTGAATCGGTCAGCCAGCTGAATAACAAAGAGACATATCTGATGCCGAATATTCTGTTCTTCAGTACAGATACTGAGCACTGGTATGTGGGCGGTGAGGCTTCAGAAGCCAGATTCAATGAGAACGGTACTGTGGTAGACGGAATCTTCGAGAATCTGGAAAGTAACGGAACAATAACTGTTGCAGGTAAGGATTATACTTACCAGGATCTCTTTATGATGATGGTAAAACTTCATATAGATTCATTTCTATACAGATATGAGAGCGCTGAGATCAAGAAGCT
>JAFZXD010000242.1 GCA_017616955.1 Eubacterium sp.
ATCAGCTGTCTTGATCATGTGGTAATCATTGAATGCATCCCAAAGAGCATCCTTAACCATAGTATCAACAAGAGCACCCTGGCTGTTTGATGGCCATGTCATTCTGTATCCGTAACGTCCGTTTGGAAGTGCGAAAGGAGCCATTGACATGTTCTCCATACCACCTGCAACAACGATGTCAGCATCACCTGCCTGAATCATCTGAGCAGCCATGTTTACTGCGTTAAGACCTGATCCGCAAACTACGTTGACTGTAACTGCAGGACACTCAACAGGAAGTCCAGCTTTAAGTGCTGCCTGACGAGCAACATTCTGACCCTGACCAGCCTGGATTACGCAACCCATGTATACATGGTCAACCTGATCAGCTGAAACACCGGCACGGTTAAGAGCTTCCTTGATTACGATAGAACCAAGTTCAGCTGCAGGAGTGTTACTGAGTGATCCACCCATAGTTCCGATTGCTGTACGACAAGCACCAGCTAAAACGACTTTCTTTGACATAAATAATTCCTCCATTATATTTATTTAATTAATAAGTTACTCATAAAAACGCTCTCAAGTTCTGAAAACGCCTCTTAATGATATCATAAATAATTTTCAATCGCAATAAAGAAGGGTTCGGTTAATCGTTGATTTTTATATACATTTTTAACATGTTTTTAGTTAGATTATACAAACTCTCTCTGTTACTATTCACAAAAATGTAAGGTAAGCGCTTACATATATATTTACATATTTAATACCGATGTAGCATCAAGTATCTTCTTTTCAAGCGCCTGCCTTCCGTATTCATCGACTCTTGCCTTGTTTCTGTCACCGTGAGTAAGTACTCCCGCTCCACCGATACAGCCACCCTGACACGCCATACCTTCGATGAAGTTTTCCTTCAGAAATCCCTTGCTCTTAAGGATCAATGCCTTTCTGCACTCTTCGATTCCGTCACATGTTACAGCGTTGACCTCGAAGTCCTCACGTCCCTGTTCCTTAAGTGCTTCAACAACGGCTTCTGAAAGACCTCCGCTCCTAGCAAATATCCTTCCGAAGTATGATGCATTATCGAGCACATCTTCTTCAAGTTCGGATATATTTAAATCCCTGCTGTCGAACAGTGCCTGGAGCTCTTCAAATGTCAGAACCGAATCAACATATCTGTTTACTTCTTCTCTCTTCATCTCCATCTTCTTAGCTGTACATGGACCAATGAAGATAACCTTGGCATTTTCAGTATGTTCCTTAATGTACTTGGCAAGTGCACCCATAGGTGACATGTTATGCGATACATTTGGAAGAAGTTCCGGATAATTCTTTTCGATAAATGATACAAAAGCCGGACAACATGAACTTGTAAGGAATCCTTTTTCAACAAGTTCGAGAGACTCAGCCTGCGCAACTATATCCGCACCAAGCGCAACCTCTACTACAGTATGGAATCCCAGCTTCTTAATACCGGACACTACTTGTCCTACTTTAGCATAACTGAACTGGCTGTATATTGCCGGTGCAACAATTGCGAAAACTTTTGAATTTTCAGCCTTGCTCTTTTTGATCACATCTATCGCATTTAATATATAGGATTTATCCGATATAGCACCGAATGGGCACTGATATACGCAGGCTCCGCATGAGATACATTTGTCATAATCGATTGCTGCTGCCTTATTCTCATTTATCGAGATGGCATTAATCTTGCAGGCAACCTGACAAGGCCTCTTTCTGTTAGCTATGGCTGAATATGGACAAACCTTCGCGCACTGTCCGCATTCAACACATTTTGACTTATCTATATGAGCCACGTGATTATGGTCAAATGATATAGCCCCTCTCTTACATGCCTCCTCACATCTGTGAGCAAGACATCCACGGCACGAGTCAGTAACTTCATATCCTGCTGCAGGACATTCGTCACAAGCTATATCAATAACCTCGATCACATTCCTGTTCTCTATCTTGCCTCCCATAGCAAGTTTGACACGTTCACCCAGGATTGCTCTCTCCTTATATACGCAGCACCTCATGGTTGGTGTTGTTCCGGGAACTATCGTCTGTGGGATGTCCATGATATTTTCCAGGAGGGTTCCTTCCCAAGCCAGTCGAGCAACTTCCCTTAACACCTTATATTTCAGGTATTGGACCTTCGTGTCGAATTTTCTCGAATTATCCATGATAAACTCCTATTACTAGTTTTTAAAAATATGATATTTTGATACGTTTTCCCATTTTGACGAGAGATTCAGACAGTACCTGAACCAGATTCATCTTTATATTAAAATTGATTGGAAGATCCGGATTCTGATGAGCGGGGTTTACTGCTTTTCCGACATAGAAATTGATATCCGTTGCTTCTTCAAAAAGTATTCTGCATATCAGAGAAGCCCCATCGGTTCCGTATCCCCATTCTTCGAAGGATTCATTCTTCTCAAGATAGTCTTTGGCGTTCTCGACTACCTTATTCATTGTGATAACTCCCTCCGTTACCAGATCAACTCCATCTATACTGGCAATCGGCGGCATGTTGCTCTTATCAAATGTAAGACTTGTAACCAGTGGTTTCTTCAACCATTTCGAAACTATCGATGCTGTGGTTCCTCCACTGACTATATGCTTACCTTCTTTTGAAAAGAACAGATTAAGCATCCTGTTGCAGTCATCTCTGTTGGATGGCGGTCCGAACAGGATATTTACCGGAATCCTCTTTCTTATCTTGATGACACAGGCAGTAGCATCATCACCCGGATTTCCGGCATACAACTTATTAACTTCCTCAATGAGCATGGTCGAAAGAGTCTTGGCAGTAAAATCTCCTTTCGACATCATGCACATGTAAGCCGATATATCTTTCATCTCCCAGCCGAAGTTGTAACACAGACCTATTCCGGCATGAGGGCATCCGTCGCTCATAACCACGATAACATCTCCCTCCAATATGTTGATCGTAGTCTTATATATCGTCTTACCATCTATATTCATTTTTATCTCGGGATAATCAAGCGGTTTTCCGTCTCTGATAAAAAGGACTTTAGGATTATCGTACTGAATAATTTCAACAGTCTCACTGTTTATGATTCTGATTATGGTAAATGTAGAATATGCCACTCCTCTTACCGAGCAAACAGGCAGGGTTGCCGCAATCGTAGCAACACATTCTTCTATAGGAAGCCCTTCCGCCATCATCGTAGATATGATCTTTGATGTAAGCGTTGATAGGATACTTGCCTTTACTCCACTTCCCATTCCGTCAGCCAGAACTATAACCTTTGAATCTTCTGATTGTTCCACTATATCAACATGATCACCACACAGATTTTCCCCATAATGATTTATACTTCTATACCCTATATCTGCACATAGATTATTCATCTGATATAGACTCCTTCAGTTTCGTTAAAGCTATCTTGGTTTCAGCCGCAGTTTCACCGAGCAGTGATGCTATCTCCTGAACGATCCTCATCTGCTTATCTACGACCTTATCCGCAACCTCAACAGTCTGACGACTGATTTCTTCCTTACGCTTATGCTCTTTCTCTTCTTCAGTAACGTCTGACATGATACATATCAGCGTCTTACTGTCCGCATCGCGCACTATAGTCTGCTCAACATATCTGTTATATTCAGCCAG
>JAFZXD010000243.1 GCA_017616955.1 Eubacterium sp.
ATTCAAATTCATCTTCAAATGAAAGCTTATATGTTTTTCCGTTAAATGTAATGTCATTAGAAATATCTGAATCTTCTATTGGATTTGGAGCTGGGGCTGGGGTAGGTGTCGGTTTTGGTGTCGGCGTCGGAGTAGGTGTTGGAACCGGTTTCGGAGTAGGCGTTGGAGTTGGTTTCTTTTTTTTCTTAACTACAGTAACTTTACATTTATAAATCTTTCCCTTGTACTTAGCCTTAACATATGTAGTTCCCGGCTTTTTAGCTGTTACTCTGCATGTGATCTTCTTACTGTTTTTAAGTTTTACTATACCCTTTTTAGATACATACCACTTTACTTTGGCCCTTTTATCAACTCCCTTAAGCTTAAGGACTACTTCTTTCCCCTGTGTCATACTTACTTTACGCTTGTTCAGTTTTATCTGAGTCTTTGCAAATGAGGTTATGACCGGAACGCAAATAATTATAAGCGTAAAAAACAGTAACAATAAAATGTTATTTTTCTTTTTTGATCTCATATAAATACCACCCTAAATAAATTATTTCTTCACTAGTGGGTTATTATACCAAAAATGAATAAATACTCAATAATAAAATAAGTGGTGAACAAACGTTACATTTTTCTTTAATATATATATGATATGTGATAAAATATCCCAATAGGGGATAATGAAAAACTAGTTTTTTTAGAGTTGCTTACTTGGTAAGGCGGGGGTGCTTATGGCAAGAAGAATCACTTCTAAAAAATTTCTTATAGTAACATTTGCCATACTATCTATTGGTGTGTGTTGCTGTCTTTTTTATAAATCCGGAAATATAAAAAATGTATATGCAGAGACTGTTGCGGAACCGGAAGAGGTATATGTAGACCCTACCGGACGAGGTGATGGTTATGCGAATATTCTTTATGACAGTACAAATGGTCTTCCAACTTCTGAAGCCAATACTATAGCTGAAACTTCCGACGGCTTTTTATGGATTGGAGGTTACAGTGGTCTTGTCAGATATGATGGAGTAAATTTTGAGAGAATAAGTCAGACTGTGGGGATCTCAAGTGTAGTAAGTCTTTATGTTGACAGCAAGGGCCGTTTATGGATAGGAACAAATGAAAATGGTGTAGCTGTTTATAAGAACGGGGAATTCACATTTTTTGATCATGAGGACTTTGTGGAGTCTTCATCTATTCGTTCTATTGTAGAGGATAAGAATGGAAATATTTATATAGCTACTACTCATGGAATGGATGTGGTAGGTAAAGATATGAAACTTCGTTCTGTAGATGCACCGGAGATAAATGAAGAATATATATGTGAACTTAGAATAGATCCGCAAGGTAGAATATATGGTGAGACGGTGGATGGTTCTGTATTTACCTTCGAAGATGGTAAGGTTACGGGATTTTACAGTGGAGAAGAACTGGGCGCCGGATATGTAAGAACGATTCTCCCGGATCCAGAAAAGCCCGGATTTGTTTACATGGGAACAGATGGCTCGGATCTGTATTACGGAACTATAAGTGATAAAATGGAGACTCCGAGGAAGATAGATATCAGTCCACTTTCATATGTTAATTCCATTGAAAAAATAAACGGATCTGTATGGATTTGCGCGAATAACGGAATCGGATTACTCTATAACGGCGTATTTATGGTCTTAAAAGATCTTCCGATGGACAAGTCAATCAATCACGTTTTGTCAGATTATGAATACAATCTGTGGTTTACTTCTTCGCGTCAAGGACTTATGAAGATCGTGCCGAATGAATTCAGAGATATCAGTGCAAGATATGATCTGGAAAATATGGTTGTCAATTCAACATGCATCTATAATGATACCCTATTGATAGGAAGTGATTCGGGACTTAAACAGGTTCGTCTGGATGAGAAAGGAAGTAAACTGGTCGGACTTCCTATTGCTTCTTGTGCCACATCTGCTACAGAGGAACTGGTAGGTGATAAGCATACCTTGGTTGAACTCCTTGAGAATACAAGAATAAGATCTATCATCAAGGATTCCGGAGGGGCTCTATGGTTTAGTACTTACAGTGATTTTGGTCTTGTAAAATATGATGTAGGAGAGGTGACCTGTTTTACTGCAGATACAGGCCTTCCATCCAATAAGATAAGAACAGTAAGTGAAAAGAGTGATGGATCGATCATGGCTTCCTGCAGCGGTGGCCTTGCTGTTATAAAAGATGATAAGGTTGTTGAATTATATGATGAATCAGCGGGCTTAACCAATACAGAGATTCTTTCATCCTGTGAAGGTGAGAACGGAGAAATGTATCTTGGCTCGGATGGAGACGGAATCTATGTAGTGGATAAGGATGGAATTTCAAATATAGGACTGGATAATGGTCTTAAGTCTGAAGTTATACTCCGCATTAAAAGAGATGACAGGAATAAGGTTTTTTGGCTCATTACCAGTAACTCGATTGCATATATGAAGGGCGGTATTGTCACTACTGTTGAGCAGTTCCCGTATTCAAATAATTTTGATATGTATGAAAATAAAAAAGGAGATATGTGGATACTCAGCAGTAATGGTATCTATGTTGTTAAAACGCAGACTCTGCTGGATAATAAGGATATAGAATATGCTTTCTACGATTACAGTTCCGGTATTCCATGCGTTGCTACGGCGAATTCTTACAGTTGTCTTGATAAAACCGGAGATCTGTATGTATCCGGATCGTCAGGTGTGTTCTCTGTGAATGTAGATAAGTTCAGCGAGAAGATAAGCGATATAAAGATGTCGGTTCCGTACGTGGAAGCTGATGAGGATATTATCTATGCGGATAAAGATGGAAAGATAACAATTCCGTCATCAGTAAAACGTATATCGATTCATCCTTTTGTATTCACTCACACCCTTAAAAATCCGAAGATTACATATAGCCTGATAGGATTTGATAATGTAGAGACAACAGTACTGAGAAATAATCTGAATCCGGTAAGCTATACAAACCTTGGCGGTGGTACATATACATTTAATATGAAGCTGAGGAGTAATGTCGGTGGAGAAGAAAAATCCATAGCGGTTATTATAGAAAAAGAAAAAGCTATCTATGAATATGTGTGGTTTAAGATCCTTCTGGGTGTTATCGGAGTTATGCTGATAGTTGGAATTGTTACATTGTATTTCCGCAAAAAGACAGCTGCACTCGTTAAGAAACAGAATGAAAATAAACTCTTTATCAGAGAAATGATAGAGGCATTTGCCAAGACCATAGATATGAAGGATAAGTATACAAATGGTCATTCGGCAAGAGTTGCGGAATATACGGCTATGCTCGCGGAAGAACTTGGCTATGATGAGGAAGAGGTCGAAAAGTTTTATAATATAGCTCTCCTTCATGATATAGGAAAGATCGCAATACCACCGGAGGTGCTTAATAAACCCGGAAAACTGACAGATCAGGAATTCAATATCATAAAGTCTCATTCGGCACAGGGTTACAAGGTATTGAAGGATATAAGTATTATGCCGGAACTTGCAATCGGTGCAGGTGCTCATCATGAGAGACCTGACGGAAAAGGTTATCCGAAGGGACTTAAGGGTGATGAGATACCGAGAGTTGCTCAGATAATAGCGGTTGCGGATACATTTGATGCTATGTATTCAGACAGACCGTACAGAAAGAGAATGAACTTCGAAAAGGCTGTTTCGATAATCAAGGAAGTGTCGGGAACTCAGCTCTTCCCGGATGTTGTTGATGCTTTTGTAAGACTGGTTGAGAAAGGTAAGTTCCGAGCTCCTGATGATGAAGGCGGCGGCTCAACCGAAGATATTAATAACATACATAAGAAGCAGGACAAAGAAGCAAAAAAATTGGAAGAATCTAAGAAACAAAATAAAGAAGAGGTAATCTTAGATAAAGAGAAAACTGTAGAAAAAACAGAAGAAAAACCTGAAGAAAAGGCGGACGAGAAGACTGAAGAACAGGAAGAAGAGACGCAGGAAGATAAGGAAGAAGAAAAACAGGTTAATAAACTAAGAGAAAGACTGAAAAAATCGAATAAAGAATAAAATAAAAGCCCCGGATGATTCCGGGGCTTTATAACGCCAGCAAAAATATTATGCAATCTTGTTAACAGCAACAGTAAGACGAGAAATCTTACGAGCAGCTGTATTCTTGTGGTAGATACCCTTTGATGCAGCTTTGCTGATCTCGCTGATAGCAACCTTGAGTGCTTCCTCAGCCTCAGCCTTGTTTCCTGCTTCAACTGCAGCATCAACCTTCTTTACAAGAGTCTTAACCTTGCTCTTGATTGACTTGTTTCTCATTTCTTTTTTCTTGCTTACGAGTATTCTCTTCTTTGCAGACTTAATGTTTGCCATGACTTAATTCCTCCGGATTGTTTGTGTCTTCTGTAATGAGTCAGCCGTTCTCAGTACAAAAGAGTATCTAATATTTAATCTGTTCTGTTCACATATATTATATATGTGGCTGTAGTCTCATAGAGATTATCTCTCCAGCCAAGACACGTCAGTATAAGGGTTGGACATCCCTCACACCGGGCATATAAGTCCACAGCACATGATATAATAACAAAAAGGTTTATCTGCGTCAAGATATTTTTATTATTTTGTGTGCCCCGCGGGGGGATTTTATTTCTTGCGGTTAAATCTTATAAATGTTAAACTTAAGACGGTTATGTGCAGTTATGATTTACATTTATAATGTTATGGAGGGGTTTGTAACATGAGAGACAAGCTTGAGAACTGGATTAACTGGATTTTATATGATGAATTGATCGATGGAAAGATAAATGCACCAAAGTATTTGCTTGGTAACCACGATTATGGGGATGGACAGGTTATCACATGCTTTAAACCACACAGCCAGAGTGTGTCTATAAAGACGCCAAGCGGAAAGAAGGTTGTTCCGCTGGAGAAGATAAGTGAAGAAGGCTTCTATGGAGCTTACTTTTCAAAGAAGAAATATAATGGAAATAATTATAGATTGGTTACCGAATACTATGACGGTACTACTGTAGAATCAGCAGACTGCTATTCGTTTGACGGTCTGTTTACGGATTATGATGCGTATCTTTTTGCTGAAGGAAAGAACTACGATATTTATAACAAGATGGGCGCGCATCCTATGACTATTAATGGCGTGAAGGGAACCTACTTCGCGGTTTGGGCGCCTGATGCGAGAAGAGTGTCGGTAGTCGGTGACTTTAATATGTGGGATGGGGCACTGAATCCTATGCAGATACACAGTGCATCCGGTGTATATGAATTGTTTATTCCTGATGTATTACCGGGAGCTGTATATAAGTTCCAGATTCTTACTCGATATGGAGATATTCTGTATAAGGCTGATCCATATGGAAATCAGGATCAGATGAGACCGGATAATGCCAACATAGTTGTTGATATTGGGGATCTGAAATGGACGGATGATGCTTGGATTGCCAACAGAAAGAAGACGGACAGGGTTACGAGATTAAAGAAACCGATGTCTATCTACGAGTGCCATCTGGGTTCTTGGAAGAAGAAAGACGAAGATTCGGATTTCGGATTCTATAATTACAGAGAATATGCAAAGCAGATTGGAAAATATCTCGTTGATATGGGTTACACTCATATCGAACTGATGGGTATAGCCGAGTATCCATTTGATGGTTCCTGGGGTTATCAGGTTACGAATTATTATGCTCCAACATCCAGGTACGGAACTCCTGAAGATTTTGCATATTTTATAGACTACATGCATAGTCTGGGAATCGGAGTCATACTTGACTGGGTTCCGGCACATTTCCCTAGAGATGCTCATGGACTCGGACGTTTTGATGGAATGCCACTTTATGAAAATGCAGATCCACGTAAGGGTGAACATCCTGATTGGGGAACTTATATATTTGATTACGGAAGAAATGAAGTTGTTAACTTCCTTACTTCAAATGCGTTATTCTGGGTTGAAAAGTATCATATCGATGGACTTCGTGTTGATGCGGTCGCTTCTATGTTATATCTCGATTACGGAAAGAGAGATGGTGAGTGGGTAGCCAACAAGAATGGTGGTAAAGAAAACCTTGAAGCTATCGCTCTTCTGCAGAATATAAATGAGGTGATGGAAGAAAGAAATCCGGGTGCTTATCTTATAGCAGAGGAGTCAACGGCATGGCCCGGAGTTACAGCTCCGGCAGATATGGATGGACTGGGATTTCTGTTTAAGTGGAATATGGGATGGATGAATGACTTCCTTGAATATATGAAGCTTGATCCGTACTTCCGTAAGTTTAATCATAATAAACTTACATTTTCACTTTCATACACATATGCGGAGAATTATATACTCGTAATATCTCACGATGAGGTAGTGCATCTGAAGTGTTCTATGTTGAATAAGATGCCGGGACTTGAGTTCGATAAGTTTGCAAATCTTCGAATTGCATATGGATTTATGCTTGGACATCCCGGAAAGAAGCTTCTTTTTATGGGACAGGATTTTGCTCAGGTCAGAGAATGGAGTGAGGCTCGTTCGCTCGATTGGTACCTCCTGGATAATCCTCTTCATAAGGGAATGCAGGAATATGTTAAAGCATTGAACCATCTTTATACAAAGTATGATGCAATGTATTTTAATGATAATGATGTTATGGGATTTGAATGGACCAAGGTTGATGATGCAGATAGCGGAATAGTTGCATTTGTCAGAAGAGGCAAAACAACAAAAGATCAGATAATGTTTATCTGTAACTTTGTTCCTGTTGAGAGAAAAGAATATAAGATAGGGGTTCCTTGTCTGACAACTTACAAGGAGATCCTTTCATCTGATGATAAAAAGTATGGTGGTCTCGGAAGAAACCTGGGACCGAAGAAAGCCATAAAGGCACAAAAAGAATCTGCTGACAGAATGAAGTATTCTGTAACGATTGATGTTCCGCCACTTTCGGTGACGGTTCTGAAGTATGACTATAAAGAATGATCAAAAGGATGTGTCAATCGGAATATCTCCGGTTGACACATTTATGACGGATGGGTACGGCTGTTGAATAAGAGTATTGAGAATGATAATAAACGAATAATGACCATTACCGCCATGCTGGGTATAGTGCTTATTGCTACGATATTTATCATCATAGTTTTTTTTCATGGCAGGCTTAAGGAAACAAAACAGCTCCTGGCTTCATCGGAATACAATACATATGATAACTATTA
>JAFZXD010000244.1 GCA_017616955.1 Eubacterium sp.
CGTACTTCTTCAGGGGATATAATGACGAGCTTGCAAATGCCACAGATAACGGTAGATTTGGCGACCTTGTAAGAGCTGTTGATGAAAGAAGAAATGAATTCATCAATTCTCAGACACAGCCTGATATTCCGGTACAGGCAGAAGAAAGTTATCAGTTTTAATTGGGGAAATGTAAATAGGTGACGAATATGCTTAGGAAGTTAAAAATATTATATAATTCAAGACTTTTCCAGATCATGGCTATGTGTCTGGTTGGAGGCGTGCTTTTAATAATAATGGGAGTAGGAGAGATAATCGATTCCAAGAAAACTCCTGTAGATTATAATTCCATACAGCTTTCTGATCTAAAGTCAGGAGATGTGATAGAGGGTGACATTTCCATGAATTATGGTGCGTACGAATCTATCGAAACAAAGAGTTCCGGAAAAACTACCGGAGTTAAATACAGATATATCATTCCGGTAGGAGACAAGGGATTTGCCGGAATTGAGTTTTCGAATTCTTTAGACATTTCAAATATGGATAATATGACAAAAGAGACCCTTGAGGTTTATAAGGGAAATGCTGAAGAGACGTCTACAGTTGTTCATTTCAAAGGTAAAGTAAACAAAATGAGTAATGAAGATTACGGTTACTTTAGAGACGGAATGAAGGGACTGGGATATACCGATAATGAGATAGAGCAGTATTCTACCAAGCTTTATATTCAGATAAGAACGCTGAATGGTGGAGGAACTGTTGTCGTTGCGGGCGCTATTCTTGTAATAGCCGGCATAGTGATGACTATTATAGTGTTGATCAAATCCAAAAAGAATGGACAGCTGTAAGGCTGTCCATTTGCTTTATCTGGTGATTATTTATTTTCTATTTTATCTATTCTATACTTATCTTACTTCAATCTGACAACTTTTCATAGTTGCGAGAGCTGCGTCGTGAGCCTCAGGTGTGACACCTGCACAGCAGGCTGCATCCACGCTGATCTTGTTTTCAGGGAAAAGAGCTTTAAGAATGATGGCATTTGAAACTACACAGATATCTGTGCAGAGGCCGATAAGTTCGATATCACCAAGCTCTTCGGCAGTATATTTGTTCCATCCGTTATAGCCGAATCGGTCTTTATCGATAATCTCAGATGCTGTTTGATCTGCATTCAGTTCCTTTCTGATTTCCCAGCCGTTCGTTCCCTTTATGCAGTGTGGGACAGGAAGATAATGTCCTTCCTGAGTATTCATATAATCATCTCCGTGAGTATCCCTTGTGAAGATGATCCTATCATTTTTATATTCGCTGAGTTTTTTCACAACATTCGGAACTATTGCTACAGCTTCGGAAGTTCCGAGCGCACCGTCTATAAAGTCATTTTGCATATCAATAACTATAAGAGTTCTATTCATTCTCTGTACCTCCACTTTTTTATAAAGTTATATAGGAAATATAGAGTTTAGTCAACTTTAAGCGATTTTTTATATTAAAAATGGGTATAGACATATATGATGCGCTGATATAAAATCTACTACGGCTCGGATTATTGAATAAAATGATTCCGGTTAGTTTATAGGAAAGATGAGATAAAAAATGTTTAAAGACCTGGTTAAAGATAAGAAAAGGATACTTATATGTTTTGCGGCTGTATTTGGAATGGGATTCTTTGTGTCGCTGCTGATCATGTGTAATCTGGGTACGGATCCCTGTACATTTATGAATCAGTCGGTTTCGGCAAAGGTAGGTCTTTCGTTCGGTAACTGGCAGCTGATTCTGAATATAGTAATGTTTATCTTTGTTATTATATTTAATAGGAAATTGATAGGATTCGGAACTGTATTTAACATGGTTCTGATAGGCTATTATGTTGATTTCTTTACATATATATGGAAGAAGTATATACCTGAAACGACATGGACAAATCCTGTCAGCAGATGGATCATATTCCTTGTGGTTTTGTTCTGTTTTATCGTATGTGCATCGGTTTATATTAATTCGGATACAGGGGTTGCTCCGTACGATGCGTTACCGATAATTATAACAAATTTCACAGAAAGGGTGACAGGAAAGGATTTAAAGACTATAATAAGGATTGTCTGGGATGGCTCAGCTATCCTGATCGGTACATTATGTGGGGGGAAACCAGTCGTGGGGATCGTGCTTATGGCGCTATTCCTTGGTCCGATCATCACGGCAGTAGGCAAACTTATGAACAAGTAGTTTCACAAGGAGGTATAGGTTACATGAAGAAAAGAAATGTATTGGCACTGTTGTTTGTATTGGTTTTCCTTTTTAGTTCATTTGGCGCAAGTGCGGCCGAACCGACCGGAGGTACCAAGAATCTGACGTCGACTTTGAAGATTGTTCCGGAATCCGGAAGGGATATGAATGCGGCTGAGGCGAAGAAGCTTACTTCTGCATCGATTAAACTTCTTAATAATACTATCAAGTATGATAAGAAGGATGCAAATGTCCTCATATCGCCGACATCTATTATGTTTGCGTTTGGTCTTGCTGAGAATGCAGCAAGGGGAAGAACCAAAAAGCAGATGGAAGATATAATAAACGGCGGTCTGAAAACAGCTGACAACAATCAGGTATTATGTAAACTGATGAGAGATATGGAGTCAGATGAGAATGTAGAATGGAATGTTGCGAATTCTGTATGGCTCAAGGATAGTAATGATGTAAAAGTCAAGGATTCATATCTTAGAACAGTTGGAGCATATTATGACGCCGATATCTTTAAGGCTCCGTTTGATCCGAGTACGGTAGAAGATATAAACGGCTGGGTTAATACGAACACCAATCAAATGATTCCTAAGATCATAGAAGAACTTGATAAGTCAGCCGTTGCTTGTTTGATAAATGCCATCGCATTTGAAGCTTCCTGGCAGGAGCCATTTAATGATTATCAGATTGTAAAAGATGCTGACTTTATAAATTCTGATAAATCCATTTCCAAAGTCAATATGCTTTGCGGAAAAGAATCAGGTTACTTCAATCTGAATGGAGCTAACGGTTTCAAAAAACTCTATAAAGGCGGAGATTATGCTTTCGTTGGAATAGAGATGCCTGAGGGCACGTCTACGGCGGATTACATTTCCAAATTATCGAAAAATCCTTCAAGCTTTAACAAGGCACTTTCTAACATGAAATACGACAAAGATGTTAGAATAAAGATGCCGGAATATCAGCTTGATTATGATATCGAGATGAGTGATATGCTCAAGAAAGCGGGAATTACGGATGCATTTGATAAAAATCGCGCAGATCTTTATAACATGTTCGTAAGAGATCCCGGCTCGAATTATTACTTCGACAAAGTAATCCACAAGACACATATCGAAGTTGATAAGAATGGAACCAAGGCTGCAGCTGCAACTGCGATCATTATGATCAAAGCAACTTCTGTACAGCCGATTAAAGAGCCACTTGATATCAATCTTGATCACGCATTTGTTTACGCAATTATAGATACTAAAAATAATACACCTGTATTTATCGGTTGTGTAAATTCACTTCAGAAATAGCATTTAGAAATAACATTAAAATATAAGGTTTGGATGACAGTTGAAATCTGATTTTAACTGTCATCCTTTTTTGTGTAAAAATTTTTTTGGATTTTTTGAAACTTTTTCGGAACCTGCCGGGTATTGTTTATAGAAAGGCAAAAATCATACGAAATTTTATATATAGGAGGGTTTTAGTATGAGAAAGAATTATTTTAAAAAATCAATGGGAATAATAATTGTGGCAGGTCTTATGATGACATCTTTTACAGGATGCGGAAGAAGGGAGGAAGCACCTACCGAAGCAACTAAGCCGGACAGTACATATACAGAGCCTTATGCTGAGTCCGGAGATGATGTTTGCGTAGAGGAATCAACGACTGCATCTTATGATTACACGGAGGCTGAAAGTACTTCGTCGATGAAAAATACTTTAGCCGGTGATTCCACATATAGCAACAGCACACTTGAAGCAGAAACCATCTATAACGGATGCATAGTGCCCGGATATGAAGACAAAGAGCCGGATGCAAGAGAGTACAATCATGTTTCTGAAAATGACTTCATAGCTACAAATACTGAAAATGTTTCAACATTCTCCGCGGACGTTGATACAGCATCTTATTCAAATATCAGAGGTTATATCAACAACAATGCCATGGTCCCGGAAGATGCAGTAAGAATAGAGGAAATGATCAACTATTTCCACTACGATTACAAAGAGCCAAAGGAGGGCGAACCATTTTCAGTTAATATGGAAGTTGACGGCTGCCCATGGAATCCAAATCATCAGCTGGTTATGATAGGTCTCAAGTCCAAGGCTATCGAGAATACAGACAGAAAGCCAACGAACTTCGTGTTCCTCATCGATACATCAGGTTCTATGGATCAGTCGGACAAACTTCCTCTTGTAAAATGTGCATATGTTAAGCTTCTCAGCGAGCTGAATGAAAATGACACAGTATCAATAGTTACTTACGCAGGAAGTGACGAGGTAGTTCTTAAAGGTGAAAGTGGTAACAATACAGATAAGATCGCATATGCAATCGAGAATCTCGAGGCTTCAGGAAGCACCAATGGTTCCGCAGGTATAAATACAGCTTATAAGATAGCTGAGAAATACTTTAAGAAGAACGGAAATAACCATGTGATCCTCGCTACAGACGGTGACCTCAATGTAGGTGTAACAAGTGAAGATGGTCTTATCGATCTTATAAAAGAGAAGAAGGAATCAGGTATATTCCTCAGCGTTCTCGGTTTTGGAAATGACAACCTGAAGGATAACAAGCTTGAAGCTCTTGCTGATAACGGAAACGGAAACTACGCATTTATCGACAGCGTATATGAAGCAAAGCGTGTGCTTGTTGAGGAAATGGGATCAACTCTCGAAACAGTTGCAAAGGATGTAAAGCTTCAGGCTACATTTGACAAAGATGTGGTAGAGAAGTACAGACTCATCGGTTACGAGAACAGAATGCTTGCAAAAGAAGACTTCGACAATGACGAAGTTGACGGTGGTGAGATCGGTTCAGGTCACGAAGTAACAGCACTTTACGAAATAGTTCCTACAAAAGATGCTGACATCTACGGCAGCGCAGAGAACAATCATATCCTCGACCTTTCAATCAGATATAAGGAGCCAAAGGAAGACGATTCTAAGCTTCTTAAATATACATGCAATTATTCAAGAGATGGATTTGAAAACCAGGCAAGCGATAACATGCTTTGGGTAGAATCTGTAGCATACTTCGGAATGATCCTTAAGAACAGTGAGTATGCCGGACAGAAGTCTATAGCTCTGGCGCAGAAGCTTGCACAGGTAACAGACTATACAAATGATCCGCTCAGAGTTGAGTATATGTCACTCCTTGACAGAGCAGAGAATCTCTACGAAGGATCATACTACTATAATGAGCTGGATGATTATAACGATTACGGATATGAAGAATATTCAGACAATAATGAAACAGAAGTAAATGTAATAGAAGCAGATTAACACTATTCATATACGCTTCTTAAACAAAGCCTGCCCACCGGAAACGGTGGGCGCTTTACAAGTCGGATACAGTTGGGGTATCATATCTTCTATAAAAAAATAAACAAATGGAGAAGGTATGAACGGAAACGAATTCACCGTGAACGTTGACGAGGTAGTTCAAAAGTTTGCGGATATGGTTTACCGGCTTGCCGTGTCGAACACAAAAGTCACCCAGGATGCAGAGGATGTATTCCAGGAAGTTTTTGTGAAGCTGGTAAGGTACAAAGACACGATTAAAAATGAAGAACACCTGAAGGCCTGGCTCATAAGGGTTACGATAAATGAGGCCAGGCGTCTTGAAGGAAGCGGTTGGAAGAAAAATGTCAGCCTTGATGTTCCGGATGAGATGCAGGATGGCATTTCCGCGGAACAGGAAGAAAGCGAAAGTCCCGAAGAGGCGTACCTGGCTGATGAAAAAAGGGAAAGCGTACTAAAAAAGGTCAGAGAACTTCCACAAAAATATCGGGAAGTCATACATCTTTTTTACTACGAAGAAATGAAGATAACAGAAATATCCGCCATTCTGGATGTGAATGAAGCGACAGTAAAAACCAGACTTAGACGGGCGAAAGAAATACTCGAAAAAACTTTGAAAGGGGGTATGTGATTATGGAAAAATTTAAAGAAGAACTTAATAACATACATGCCCCCGAGGATCTTATCATAAAGACTCTTGCAAGAGTTCATGAGGAAGAGAAAAAAGTTGAAGCAGAGAAAGCTGAGAAGATAGATATAGCAGAAACAACAGAAAAAACTGAGAGTATTGTCGAAACACCGGAAGTAAAAAGCGGTTTCGGATATATGGACAGCAACTATACTGGAGAAGCTAAAGAAGAAGCAAAAGAAAAATCGAAAGAAGAAAA
>JAFZXD010000245.1 GCA_017616955.1 Eubacterium sp.
AATGAATTGGCACCAACTTTAGAAAGTACAGTAGAATTAATCGTAATCTTCTTCAGACTCTTGCAGTTTCTGAAGGCATTTGCTCCGATCTTCTTTACATTCTTTCCGATTACTATACTCTTGAGGTTCTTACAGTTTTTAAATGCATCTTTTCCTATAGAAGTTACTTTGAATTTGACACCACCAATTTTTACTGTAGCAGGCACACTGGCCTTCTTGCAGTTTTTGTTGTATGGCTTCATATATGCAACTGTTCCGCCGGTAATCTTACCATTTTTCTTTACGATTTTGGTAATCCTAAACTTACCTCCGGATTTCTTGTCTGCTACATCAAAGTTCTTTTTAAGATCGGTATTACTTACTTCTTCGGATACCTGATATGCAACGCCCGAATCACTGATTGTCTTCGGAAGAACTTTTACTGTTATAACCTTTTCATTCTTTGCTTTATCGACAACTCTTATAGTATATGGAGTTTTGGAAGATGTAAGTCTTAACTTTCCGTTATTAAGCGTTGTTGCAACTCCATTCACATATACTGCTTCGAGATTATTATCAGATATGCTGATAGTAGTCTCTGTAGTAAATTCATACTTACCATCCTGTGTCACAATCTGCGGAACAGAACTATCTATTATGAACTTACCTATAGAAGAATATCCAAAATTGCCAAAATTATCTTCTGCCCGGGCATAAATATACACTCCTGCATTCTTAAAGTCAAAAGAATATTGAAGTCCGTTTCCGGATTTCCATTCCGACTCACGAACCAGAATCAATTCTTCTTCAGGAATAATCCTATCCGAGATAAGATATTTCACAGAACGAACAGCCCCATTATCCACAGCTGTAACAACACAGCTGGTGGAGTTATGATATACATCCATCGGAGCTTTCAGTCCATCATAGTCACCTGTACTAAGTTTAAATATAACTTTAGGCATAGTCAGATCATATGTTGCAGCCGGAAGTGAAGTTTCCTTAATAGTAGGCGATTCAGAAGACGGTTTATCTCCAAGACGATATCTGAGCTTATCATTCTTAGTCTTTGTCATTCCAAAGATCAAACCGATTTTTTTCTCCGCATCTGTCAACTTATATAACGTCGTAGTATTTTTAGTTTCAGGATCATACTGAAGTACACTGTCAGGTGTAGAATATACAAGTTTTCCATTATGAGAAAACATCGATACAGAAGCTACAGTTTTATATGATGTACCATCAACTTTCCAATGATAACCGCTTAAATCGATAACCTTTTCGCCCGGTATCCAGTCTTTTCCATTACAAGAATACTTACCTATGGTTTTTTCATCAATTAAGAGTCCATACCAGGTTCCGTTTATATAATCAAAACCGATTCGTATATCATCCCATAGGTATTTGTCGTATTTTGTATCATTTGCACTCGTAGGCGCAATATTATGCTGAATGATATAATCCGTTGCTTGATGTTTTCCGTCTTCCGAATTAAACCAAGAATTACTTTTCAGAAGAAAATCATGGCATGCTCTTCCAACTCTGTCAGGAGTCGGATCGTCCCAAGTAGTATCCATCATATAGAACTTACCATTCAGCTTCACTATATTCCACGCATGGTTCTTTGAATGAGATGATACAGTATATGATTCTATTCCAAGCTTCTTCGCAAGTGCATTCACTGTAAGCGAATAACCCTGACATACTGCTTTTCTATTAACCAAAACACCATATACATTATATATATTATCTAAAGACTGAGTTTTGTCATATTCACATATACGTGTAATATAATCGTTGATGTAAACAAGCTTCTCCATATCTGTCCAATTAGGATTTACACCTCTTTTGAATTCGGAGATTGCCGCTGCATATTCTTTCAGCATCGCTGTTCTTTCAGCCTTGTTTTCAACACTAAAATTAAACTTTAATGTTAAAAACATATTGGATTTCGTATTATATCGATAACCACTATTTATAAAGAAATAGTCCGGATTGTCATTAAGCGCACTTCTGTATACTTCCGCAAGTAATGATTTGTCATTTTCAGATATCTTAAAATCTTGAATATTGACTTCACTCTGTCCTTTATCCCAGGCGTCAACTATTCTTTTCGTCAACGCAGCCGCATCAAAAGGATACTTGCCCGCTCCTTTTATATTTTGAGATTTCCCATACTGTGAGTCCTTCTCGAGGAGTCCACCTTCTTGAAGTACACCTTCCGATATATCTACAGATATGAACCCCTCACTATCCGGACCTTTTTCATTTAAACCATTCTTACTGCCTGCTGCATTTACATTAAATCCAAATATACATACAACCCCAATGATAATAATGATAAACATACGAAACAATACACTACTGCCCAAAACCTTATTGTTCATACTTTTCACCTCATAATTTACCTTTGTGTTTTTTTACTTATCACCCTACGGTATATCGATAATTTTTACTGTACCGTTTTTACCGCTGCGTTCAGAAGATAACAGATATTTCATCTTATTATCTTCAGTTCTTACAATTCCTATAATAACACCTTTATTCTTCTCTTTGGACGGAATATCATAGACTTTTATAGATTTCTTAGTTTTAAAATCATAAGTATATATACCGTCAATGCAGGAATAATACAGTTTATTCCTGTATGAAGTTAATCCTCCGGCAACTTCTGCGTCATAGAACACTCCGTCTGCATTCCAATTAGAATACTTGAGATTAACTATCTTATCACCAAACTTCCAATCTGTTCCGTCACATATAAAACTATAAATAGAACTGTCGGGATAATATAATCCATACCAGGTTCCGTTTACATATTGTAATCCGACATTTATTCTATCCAATATATAATCATCATATTTTCTATCATTCGCTATGCTCGGAAGTATATCTGCCTGAACGATATAATCACTTGTCA
This sequence comes from Eubacterium sp., assembly GCA_017616955.1. GTDB lineage: Bacteria > Bacillota > Clostridia > Lachnospirales > Lachnospiraceae > Eubacterium_Q. Next base: position 2,900 of record JAFZXD010000245.1, read on the forward strand.
TATGATTTCCTTTACCCGAATTGAACCATGGCATACTTTTTAAAAGATACTTATGTCTTACTCTTCCGACCTTATCAGGCGTAGGATCATCCCAGGTAACGTCCATCATATAGTACTTACCGTTTACTTTGACCATATTCCATCCATGATGCATGCTCTGACTTGTTACAAAATGACTTTCCAATCCCAAGCTTTCAGCAAGTTCATTTACCGCGAGCGCATATCCCTGGCACACCGCAATCTTCTCAACCAGAGCTCCGTATGCATCATGGCAGTGCTCACGTTCCTTTGATGTATCATATTCACAATGAGTAGCCAGATAATCATGAATATAAACAAACTTCTCCATCTCCGACCAGGATGGATTTACACTTTTCTTAAATTTTTCGATTGAAGCGTTATATTCTTTAATCATCTTTTTTATAGCAGATTTATCTTTAACTCTGTAATCAAAGTTAATCTTAAAAATGTTATTCTCACCCTCATAGAAGAAATAGTCAAATGTACTGCTTATATAAAAATATTCGGGATTCTGATTTATATAGGTCTTATACACCTCCCTAAGATCATTTATATCTCGTTTATTTACTTTAAACTCTGATATATCGACTCCGACAGCCTCCTTGTCCCAGGCAGACTGTATCTTTCTCATCAATC
>JAFZXD010000246.1 GCA_017616955.1 Eubacterium sp.
CCTTCGCATTTTCCTTATCGGCAGAGGTTGAATCCTTAGGATCATGTCCTGATATAACCTCCAGCATAGCTGCGCAGTCCTCAACATTTTTACCGAGTGGTCCTATCTGATCAAGGGATGAACCATAGGCGATAAGTCCGTAACGGGAAACTCTTCCATAGGTAGGCTTGATTCCCGTAACTCCACAGAATGAAGCCGGCTGTCTGATAGATCCACCTGTATCCGAACCGAGAGCTACAGCACATTCATCCGCTGCAACTGCGGCTGCCGATCCACCTGAAGAACCACCCGGAACTCTCTCTGTATTTCTTGGATTCTTTGTCGCGCCAAAATTAGAAGTCTCTGTAGTACTTCCCATAGCGAACTCATCCATATTTGTACGTCCCAATATAACAGCACCTGCAGCCTTAAGCTTTTCAACAGCTGTTGCTGTATATGTAGGAACAAAGTTATCAAGTATGTGAGATGCACATGTTGTAAGCATCCCCTCTATACACATATTGTCTTTTATCGCAACCGGAACACCCGCAAGAGGACCTGTCAGTTCGCCGGCAGATATTTTCTTATCTGCCTCCTCAGCCTCACGGATTGCATTCTCTCTGTCCACGGTTATATATGCGTTTATATCTTTATCAACAGAGCCTATTTTATCAAGATAAGCTTTGGTTGCCTCTACGGATGTTATCTCTCCTGCGGCAATCTTCTTTCCCAGCTGAACGGCGCTGAGCTTCAGAATATCCTGCATCTTATATATCTCCTTACCATTATATTACAATTCGCTTATATTTAAAATGTATTTGGTACTATATATGCATCTTCATTGCTCTCAGGAGCATTCTTCAACATATTTTCTTTATCATCACCGTTTGTTACCACATCTTCTCTCATTACATTTGAAGTTGGGAACGTATGTGACATCGGTTCAACACTGCTTGTATCCAGCTCATTCAGCTTTCCAACGTACTCGAGCATATCGGAAAGATCCTTCTTAGACTGCTCCTTTTCTTCGTCGGAGAGTTCAAGCTTTGCAAGGATACCAACATATTCGATTGTTTCATCTGTAATCTGCATATTCTTCTCCTATATATTATTGATCTGTGAGAAAATCAAGCCCTAGGGTCTAACAGCTTAACGCCGCCTGCTTCTACTTGCTTGTCAGCAAGCAGAACCCGCAGCTTGCTGGCTCGCTTCGCTCGCGCTTGATTTTCTACGAAAATCAAGCCCTGACTTTAATATGTGTCTCTCTCAACTGCATCTCTGTAACATCGCCCGGAGCTCCGCACATAAGATCCTGTCCGTTTCCGTTCATCGGGAATGCGATGACTTCACGAATGTTTTCTTCATTCTTAAGAAGCATGATCATACGATCTACTCCAGGAGCCATTCCTGCGTGTGGAGGTGCTCCGAACTGGAATGCTGTGTAAAGTGCTCCGAACTTCTCCTCGAGAACTTCCTTTGAATATCCTGCGATCTCAAATGCTTTCTCCATGATCTGCATGTCGTGGTTACGAACTGCTCCTGATGAAAGCTCTACACCGTTACATACGATATCGTACTGATATGCAAGTACTTCAAGCGGATCTTTTGTCTCAAGTGCTTCAAGTCCACCCTGTGGCATAGAGAATGGATTGTGTGTAAATGCAGGCTGCTTTGTTTCTTCATCCAGCTCATACATAGGGAAGTCGTTGATGTAGCAGAATCTGTAAGAATTCTTCTCAAGAAGATCAAGTCTGTTACCAAGCTCTGTTCTGATCTGTCCTGCATAAAGAGCTGCATTTACTTCCTTATCAGCGATGAAGAAGATTGTATCTCCAACCTGAAGTCCTACTGTACTTCTGAGTTCTTCCTTCATATCATCCGGAATGAACTTGTCGATAGGTCCCTTATAAGAACCATCTTCAAGAACTTCAAGATATCCAAGTCCGCCCATTCCGATACCCTGTGCAAACTTTAACATCTTCTCATGCTGTCCCTTACTGAGTTTTGCATGAACATTGATAGCACGAACTGTCTTGCCATGGAATGGCTTAAATGTACATCTCTGGAAAAACTCTGAAAGATCTATTATCTCAAGCGGATTACGAAGATCCGGCTTGTCTGTTCCATACTTAAGCATAGATTCTTTGTAGCTGATGATAGGGAATGGTGCATCTGTTACTGTATATCCTTCCGGTGCGAACTTCTTGAATACGTCTGAAAGGATTTCTTCACCAACCTTGAATACATCTTCCTGAGTAGCAAAGCTCATCTCGAAGTCAAGCTGATAGAACTCTCCCGGCGAACGGTCTGCTCTGGCATCCTCATCTCTGAAGCAAGGAGCGATCTGGAAGTATTTGTCAAATCCTGAAACCATCAGAAGCTGCTTATACTGCTGAGGTGCCTGTGGAAGCGCATAGAACTTACCCTTAAATCTACGTGAAGGAACGATGTAATCACGAGCTCCCTCAGGTGAAGAAGCACACAGAATAGGTGTCTGGATCTCAACGAATCCCATCTCTTCCATACGGCTTCTGATATAGCTTATTACTTTACTTCTGAAAAGGATATTTTCCTTTACCTTCTCATTTCTGAGGTCAAGATATCTGTACTTGAGACGTACATCCTCACGTACTTCTTTTGAAGTCATAACCTCGAAAGGAAGCTGTGAATAAACCTTTCCGAGTATATCTATAGAATGTGCTTCAACTTCTATAGTACCTGTAGGAATCTTTGGATTGTATGTCTCCTCATCACGATGCTCAACAAGACCTTCTACTGATATAGCCTGCTCTCTTATAACACCCTCAAGAAGTGATGTATCACGAAGAACCACCTGCATTACTCAATACATATCTATAAGATCGACAAATGATACTCCTCCGTGGTCACGGATATTTTCTACCCATCCGGCTAGTCGAACGTTACTTCCTACGTCCGCCTCACTCATCTTATCAATCGTTTTGTCTCTGTAAATGTTTTTCATTTCCATTTGTTTTTTCCTCTCTAATATTGATTCTTCGTTAATTCAATCTTTTATATAACAAAAGCCCCGAAACATGCCAAAAACATGTTTCGGGGCGATTAGACTTTTACCAACCGCGGTGCCACCCGCATTTATCACTCTGAAAGTGTTATATAAATGTAATAAAACATAACAAAGTGTTCTCCATCCGATTCATACCCTGCGCCGGCTCTCAGTCCACGACCTGCGTTCCCTGTTGGATATCATAGATCAGATATCGTCTCTGTCATACCACTACCTAGATAATGGTGCTTGATATTTTAATACATTCATAATAGATTTGCAAGTACTTTGTATCTATTCACAATTAATTAAGTGAATACATGATATTCAAAAGTCTGTTTCCGTATCCGACAGCTGAAGCCCATCCTTTTTTCTTAGGATTTTCCTGAATTCCGAGATGTTCTATATAGATTGCACATCCTCTCTCTACATACTTGAATCTTGGATCCACGCATTTATTCTTTAGTGGTTCAGTACTTCCGTATGCCTTAAGATGCTGAACCTGAGCTCTTATACCGGTTCTTACATCTTTAAAGCTGCATCCCGGCTCACCACCACCAACTGCTCCCATTCCGCAGAAGTTGAACTGTGTGATCTTAACATCTCCGCCATACTGAAGCCATCCTGTCTCATTCATTATCTGAGCATATACAAGTCCCGGATTTACTCCTTCGGCCGTTGCTTCTTCAATGATGATATTGCAGAATGTTTTTATATCCTTTGCGCCTCCGTCCTTAAGTGCCTTTGAAGGATAGCTGTGTCCCTCACTCTTAAAGTTCTGCGCCATCTGATCAGCTGTATATTTAGCAGTGGACATTACAGGATGAAGTGATGTTGTATTCTTAACACCTACCAGCTCACCCGATTTTTTAAACTTGTAGGTTTTTCCGTTAATAACCCTATTACCGGTTGCCATCCTACCATATTCATCAAAGTAATACTTCTTTCCGCCTTTCTGCAGCCAGCTACTAACCTTAAGTTTTCCTTTTGTGGTACCAAAATACCAATAAGAGTCCTTCTGAACCCATCCTTTCTTAAGTACTCCGGAAGAATCAAACATATAGAGATCATTGTCTATCTGTGTAATACCTACAGCCATTCTACCCTTAGCATCAAAGTAATACTTTTTCTTACCGGAAGTCAGCCATTGAGACACCTTTGCAACACCTGTTTTGCTAAAACAGTACCATCTCTTTCCTAACTTCTGCCAACCTGTTAAACG
>JAFZXD010000025.1 GCA_017616955.1 Eubacterium sp.
CGGCTGAAACTATAAGAATTCCTGTATTCTCCGCAAGAAGGAGCTGTAATATTTCGTAATTACTGTCTCCGATAAATCCTGCGGCCACGGCATCACATTTCTGCTTAGCCAGATCCAGGACCACCTCCCACGGTTTTGTAAATTCTGTTTTCTCTTCCACATCTCCTGTTATAACCTGAAACTCCAGTCCTGCCTGTGTTAAGAGTTCTCTTCTTCTGGGAGATCCTGATGCAAGAATTATTACAACATTCTGCTTCATTTATAAGTTCCTCACAATTATAATCTACTAATACTTTATCCGTTGATTTTGCTTATGCCTATAACATCTTCCTTTACAGATAATCTTTTGTCAACTCTGTTTTGATTCTTATCTAATTTTTATATGACAATCATTGCATTTAACAGCATCTAATATCAATCAAAATCTCTCCACCAGCGATCATGATAGCTGTCTGAATTATTCAATGACATCGTCTCGCAGAGTTTCGGAGTGATAACTTCAATATTCTTTTTTTCACCCTCTGTCGTAACACGTTCCGGCGAATCATCCCATCCATGGTTTGACAGGACAAATGCACCCCAATGTATCGGCATGACCTTTGCAGCCTCGAGAGTTTCAGCAGCCATCACACCTTCCTCCGGAAACATATGAGAGCTGTGCCAGTTAACATTGTACTGTCCGCTATCCAGCATAACGAGATCAAAGTCTCCGAATCTATTATGTATTTCTTCAAAATGACCTCCATATCCCGTATCTCCGCTTTCAAATATCAGGTGACTCTCATCTTTAAGAACATAAGAACAAAAAAGAGTTGCCATCTGATCGTCAAGCGCTCTTCCGGATCTGTGGAATGACGGAGTGCAATATATATCGAGTCCATCAATATCTATACTCTCCCACCATGCAAGATTCAAAACTTTGCTGTCATTTTTTATCCAACGTTCGATGTGTTTTTCAACACCAAGGGGAACCACTATGTGATCGGTTTTATACTCAAGCGCCTTGATGGTATCCATATCCAGATGATCGTAATGATCATGTGTAAGTAGTACCGCATCCAATCTTGGCAAATCATCTACCGTTATAGACGGCATTGTAAAACGCTGCGGACCTGCCCACTGAACAGGTGACGAACGTTCGGAAAATACCGGATCGATCAGAATATTCTTTCCATGCATTTGAATCAACATCGACGAATGTCCCAACCATGTTACACACACATCATCTTCCGATGCTTTTGTAAAATCAGGTGTTTCAACCGGAAGCTCATCCTTCGGAACAGTCTCCTTCTCAGATACCCTAATATCCTCCGTCAGGCCTTCAAGCTCCCATTCAGAAGGATAATAAAATCTTTTCCCGTCAAAATATCCCTCGGCACGTCTCTCGTAATCACTCCTATCAGTCCTTGTCGCTCTGCCACCAAAAGCCGGATATACACGCATAACAATCCTCGTAGCTATATATATAAATAAACAAATAATAAACAACCAAAAAATAACACGCAAAAACTTATGCCTCTTTAAATAGTTTTTCATCTGCTGTTCTCCCAATCTCGTATTAATCAACATTTATTATAACACTTATTAACCACTTTATCCAAATCTGTCTCCCAAAAAGCCTTCAAAGTCGTTTGTTTAAAATGAGAATATATGATAAAATAATTGATTGTTTAATCTATATGTATGAAAGGGGAACTTTTATGGGAGTCTTATCTACACTCTTTTCAAACCTACAGTATCTCGATATAAAACAGTTGATAATGTGGGCAATCGGCGGAATCCTTATTTATCTTGCAATTAAGAGAAACATGGAACCTACGCTTCTGCTTCCAATAGGATTTGGAGCTATTCTGGTCAATCTTCCTATGTCAGGCGCTATCACACAGAAGATAGGCGACATCGTTCAGGAAGGTCCCATCTCAATACTTTTTGAAAGCGGTATAGCCAACGAGCTTTTCCCACTTTTACTTTTTGTCGGAATAGGTGCAATGATCGATTTCGGTCCACTCCTTTCCAATCCAAAGCTGATGATATTTGGTGCTGCAGCTCAGTTCGGAATATTCTTTACTCTGAGCCTTGCTTCACTCTTTGGATTTGAGCTTCGCGACGCTGCTTCGATAGCTATTATCGGTGCTGCCGACGGACCAACTTCAATCTTTGTAGCAAACTATTTCGGAACAAAGTATATCGGTGCGATCATCGTTGCCGCTTATTCATACATGGCACTCGTACCTATCGTACAGCCACCTATAATAAAGCTTTTGACTACAAAAAAAGAACGTCAGATTAAAATGGATTATAATCCCGGAAATGTATCACAAACCACTAAGATTATCTTCCCTATATTTGTTACCATTCTCGTGGGTATCGTAGCCCCTAATGCTGTAGCACTTATCGGTTTCCTTATGTTTGGTAATCTTATAAGAGAATGCGGTGTACTGAAATCACTTTCCGATACAGCACAAACCAGCCTTCCAAACCTGGTTACACTGTTCCTCGGAATCACAATAGCAGAGAAAATGCAGGCAGATGCTTTCCTGAATCCTCAGACACTTCTGATACTTTGTCTCGGGCTTGTGGCATTTATCTTTGATACAGCCGGTGGAGTTATATTTGCAAAGATCATCAATATATTTGCTAAAAAGAAGATCAACCCGATGATAGGAGCTGCAGGAATATCCGCCTTCCCTATGTCATCCAGAGTTGTCCATAAACTCGGACTTGAGGAAGACCCAACAAACTTCCTGCTCACTCACACAATCGGTATAAACGTTTCAGGTCAGATTGCTTCCGTTATAGCCGGAGGTCTTATCCTTAACCTGATAGCAAGATAGGAGGTCAAACTATGAAAATAGATATAGATGCATTTCTCCAGTCCCTCCCAATCATGGCTGTAGGGTTACTTGGAATATTTATAGTTACTATAGTTATCATTCTCGGAATATATCTTTTAAAGGCTGTCGCATCCAAAAGCGCTGAAAATGCTGAGTCTGAAGATGATGAAAATGTCAGCGCAGACGAAACTTCTGATGAGAAAAAGGAATCCGCTATGGATCTTATGAAAGAAAGAGAAAAGACAGATTTCTTAAAAGAAGAAGACCATAACTATATATCACACGATCTGTAGAAAAAAAAATCAAACCCAAAAGTGGACACTTGAAATCAGATTTCAACTGTCCACTTTTTTGATTCAAAGATATATTACATTTCAGCTCCGGCTTTCAGTCTCTTCATGCCGTCTTCCACCATGGAGCGTGGGCTCGCAGCATTTAATCTGAAATAGCCTTCTCCTGCTTTTCCGTATGCCTTTCCATCTACAACCCAAAGTCCGGTTTGCTGCCTGAGTTTCTTGGCAAATCCTACCGAAGCTTCACCCAGTTCTCTCGTATCTATCCATGAAAGATATGTACACGGTCCCGAAACATCCTTTAATCCAGGTATATTTTCTGCGATATATTCTTTAATATATTTTTTATTTTCAAATATATATTTTCTTGCTTCTTCAAGCCAAGGTCCACCATGCTTATATGCAGCAACTGTTGCCTGAATAGCAAATGCATTTGGCTCGGCTATCTCACATGCAGATAATGCCTTGCTCACTTTATCTCTCAAAGTCTTATTCGGTATGGATGTCGCCGCACTAAATATTCCTGCTATGTTAAATGATTTGGATGGAGCAATACATGTTATGCTTATCTCTCTGTTAGTATCATTTACACTTGCAAAAGGAATATACTTAACACCCGGCTCGGTAAGATCGCAGTGTATCTCATCGCTGATCACCGTGACACCGTTTCTGCTACAGATTTTTCCAACCTTTTCAAGATCATCTTTACTCCAGAATGAACCGGTCGGATTGTGTGGATTACAGAATATGATCAATGAAGTATGCGGATCCTCACATGCATTTTCCAGCTTTTCCCAGTCTATCTCAAAACTGTCATTTTGATATACCAAAGGACACTCCACAGGCACTCTTTCGTTATTCTTTATAGCATAGAAAAAGTGATTGTATATAGGAGAAATCAGCAATACATTATCTCCCGGTTCTGTAAATGTTCTGATACACGCTGCTATGGTCGGAACAACTCCTGTGCAGTACAGCAGGGAGTCTTTATCCATCTTATAACCGTATCTCCTGTCCCACCAGTTTATATAAGCTTCATACCATTCATCAGGAACAAAAGAATAACCAAACACTCCATGCTCAGCCCTTTCAAGTATCGCCTGTTTTATCTCGGGAGCGGTTTCAAAATCCATATCCGCCACCCACATAGGGAGCTCGCCATCCTTAGTATTCCATTTTTCAGAAAATGTACCACTTCTGTCTATCACTCTGTCAAAATCGTAAATCATGTTTCTCTATCCTTTTTCCGGTTATTCTTTCAGTTTTATATAAATATCTCCATCTCAATACAGTTCCAGGTTCCTATCGGAAGCTCACTTTTTCTTTCAGCAAACTTCTTAAAACCTACCGCTTCATAACAGCGCCTTGCCCCTTCATTATTCTCGAATACTCCAAGATCTATTCTTGAAGCATGGAGATTATTCTTAACATACTCTATACCATGTTTAAGCATAGTTTTTCCCAGTCCTTTTCCTCTGCTGGCCGGGTCTACTATAACAAAACCGAATCGAACAGAGCTGTCATCATCTTCTCTCGTATATCTTATGATAAAATGTCCCACGATATTTCCGTTATCATCCACCGCTGTGATTGGAAAGAACCTTCCTGATTCCAACGGTTCTGCATAGTTTTCATTGATATCATCTCCGCAAAGAGGAAACTTATTGATTCTGTCGGCAGACCATTTGAATAATTCTTCTTCCGAATGTATCCATCCGGCTATAACTGCGCCATCTTCTTTTTTATAGTCTCTTAATACCATCAGCTAAACCCTCCTGCCAACTCGTTCACGTATCTGATCCCAATTCATATATCTTGAATAATTATCGTTCGGAAGTCCGCATCCCTGATTCCATGGTCGGTCAAATATTATTACCTTTAACTCCGGCAAATGATCAAAGAACTTAAAAGCCATCGGTGAATCTTCTACAGCAAAATCAAAACTCATCTTATAATAATCATCCAACTCAAGATTGAAATCACTGTTTTTTATAAATGCATCTCTGCCATACTTATTAAGGCAAAACATCTTTACACGTTCGAGGCCATGTTGATCCAGCCATTCACGGGATGGTTCAAAAGCACTGAACGGACGACCTGTTATGATAGAAACTTCATTCCCCTGGTCTATCCATTCATTTAACACTTTTGATGCACCCGGAGTCTCTTCATATGACAGCAGAACTTCCGGTCGATGACCTTCCAGCATTAATATTTCGTACTCTTCATCCGTAAGTTCAAATGAATCCTGAAGATTAAAGAATCGTACATTTTCATAAGGTATTTTCTTGCCAAAAAGTCTATCCGCAATTCCGGTAAATGCTCTGGCAGTTTCACATATACAATCATCGTAATCTACATATATTTTCATTTTAGTCCCAACCTTTCCACACATCGGGCTGATAACCAACTGTTGCCTTCTTTCCGTTTCTTACTATCGGCTGTGCAAGTATCTGCTGATTCTCAAGGATTTTCTCCTCCTTATCCTCATCAGCGATATATTGAATAAGGGCAAGTGTATCCTTATCCTTTGCATTTTCATCTATCAATTTATCGATTCCACCGACTGCCTGTTTTACGGAATTAAATTCACCTTTGCTGAAACCTTTTTCCTTCAGATCCACAAACTGTAACTTAATACCACGCTCTTTGAAGAATCTTTCAGCCTTTCTGGTATCTGCACTCTTCTTTGTGCCAAATATCTGTATATTCATTCTCTTCAAAATTCTCCTTCACTTTTTATTCTTTCTTAAGGTAACATTTCAAGTTATAAAAGTAAAGCGTTCAACTTATAAAGTCCCACCGGCCTTATAGTTATAGACCGGGGTTATAATCTTATCTATGTTCACGGTGTCTTTTATTACTGCTGCTATATCATCTATACCTCTATATGCAAATCAGGTTTTACCTATCCACAACAATGATGTCATCCACTTTGCAATCAAACATATCTGCTCTGATGATCATATTATCGATCGTAGGCATACA
>JAFZXD010000247.1 GCA_017616955.1 Eubacterium sp.
GTTATATGCGGTGGTGATTTCAATCATGATTTCACAACCGATTCGAAGGAATACTTCAATCCGGGAACAGATAAGAGTTACAGCTGGTGTAATCCATTTCCTGACAATATAATTCCTGTGGGATTCAAGAAATGTACTGAGTATTCGGAGAGTAAGGTTGCTACAACCAGATATACCAATATTCCTTATTCACCGGAAGACAGTTTTACTGTTATTCTTGACGGATTTATCGTGTCTGACAATGTAAAGTGTAACTATGTTCAGAATATAGATACAGGTTATAAGTATACAGATCATAACCCAGTTGTTATGAAGTTTGAGCTCGTTCAGTAGTTGAGCGAAGAGTTTATAAAAGTTATAGGCTGCAGTTTGCAGCAACTATCTAAGTTATAAGGAGGGCAGGCATATGCCATTTATTGATTCCAAGATTTCAATCAAAGTTAGTGATGAGAAGAAGGAAATCATCAAGACAAAGCTTGGTGAGGCTGCATCTATCATCGGAAAACCCGAAAGATTCGTTATGATCGGATTTGATGACGATTATACACTCTATTTCGGTGGAAAGAAGATGGAGAAGGCTGTATATGTTGCTGTTGACGTATATGGTTCGGATAATTCGCCTGCCGCAAATGAGATGACAGCTAAAATCTGTGAGATATACGGAGAAGAACTCGGAATTCCTGCGGACAACATATATGTTGAATACAGATCCACAAGAGACTGGGGCTGGAACGGAGGAAACTTCTAGTATGAAGAAGAAGGGAATAATTTTCCTATTTGGAGCTGTTATTATATTTGCCGTACTGTTGGCATTTTCGCTTAATAGTCCGGGGACTGTAGATCCTGAAACTTATAAGCCGGCGGTATACTCGAGTATATTCTCGCTGCTTCCGCCGGTCATAGCTATAATCCTGGCACTTATAACCAAAGAAGTTTATTCGTCGCTTTTTGTCGGAATAGTTTCGGGAGCGCTTTTATATGCTAACGGAAATATGGAACTTATGCTGAACACCATGATGTTCAATGAAGAGGGCGGTATGGTATATAAGCTTGCTGACAGCTGGAATGTTGGTATACTGATATTCCTTGTTGTTCTTGGTATCATGGTTGCTCTTATGAATAAGGTCGGTGGTTCGGCTGCATTCGGTATATGGGCATCAGAGCATATCAAGTCCAGAGTTGGAACTCAGATAGCTACGGTTCTTCTCGGAGTTATGATATTTGTCGATGACTACTTTAACTGTCTTACAGTTGGTTCGGTTATGCGTCCGGTTACGGACAGACAGAAGATATCCCGTGCAAAGCTTGCGTATCTTATAGATGCAACTGCTGCGCCGGTATGTATCATAGCACCTGTTTCAAGCTGGGCTGCTGCTGTTACTTCATCAGTTCCGGATGATTCGGGAATAAATGGATTCTCCATGTTCCTGAAGACTATTCCTTATAACTTCTATGCGCTTACAACACTTATAATGATGCTTGCTATGATCATTATGAAGTTTGAATATGGTCCTATGAAGGTTCATGAAAAGAACGCGGTTGAGAAGAATGACCTCTTTACTACTGAAGCTAGACCTTACGGAAATGCGGATCAGGAAATGAAGACACCTTACGGAAAGGTTATTGATCTGGTATTTCCTGTAATCATACTTATTGTATGCTGTATCTTCGGTATGGTTTATACAGGTGGTTTCTTCTCGGGTGAAAGCTTTATCAAGGCTTTTGCCGATGCTGATGCATCAGTCGGACTTGTTATAGGAAGCTTTATCACACTGATCATAACATTCTGTTTCTATATGGTAAGAGGTGTTCTTACATTTAAAGAATTTACAGAGTGTATACCTGAAGGATTTAAGGCGATGGTTGCGCCTATACTGATACTTACTATGGCTTGGACACTTTCCGGAATGACAGGACTGCTTGGAGCTAAGTTCTATGTTCATGATATAGTTGCAGCTTCAGCGGGTGGAATTCAGATGTTCCTGCCTGCAATCATATTCCTGGTTGCGGTGTTCCTTGCGTTTTCAACTGGTACAAGCTGGGGTACATTTGCGATACTTATTCCTATAGTATGCAATGTATTCGCTGATGCTGGCTCATATGAGATGCTTGTTATATCTATATCAGCATGTCTGGCAGGAGCTGTCTGCGGTGACCACTGTTCGCCGATATCGGATACAACCATCATGGCATCAGCCGGAGCACATTCGGATCATGTAAATCATGTTTCGACTCAGCTTCCATATGCACTTACAGCAGCAGGAGTTTCCGCAGTAGGTTATCTTATAGCCGGAATAGTGGGATATAAAACAGAAAGCTCGGCAGCTCTTATATCTCTGCCGATAACGCTTATACTTCTTATAATAACGTTGCTTGTTATAAAAAATCTTTTCGCAAAAGATGTATCAGAAGAGAAATAATTATAATGACAGTCGGGTTTACAAGACTCGCTATATGTGATATCTTATAGGTTGGCGTTTCATAGACAAATGCCAACCTATTTTATTATAAATCCAAAACATTTAAGAGGGCTTGTGATGAAAATATACAACACTTTAACACGAAGAAAAGAAGACTTTGTTCCTATTCAGGAAGGCAAGGTTGGTATCTATGTGTGTGGACCTACAGTATATGATTTCATTCATATTGGTAATGCTCGTCCTATGATTGTATTTGATACACTCAGAAGATATCTGGAGCATAAAGGATATGAGGTAAACTTCGTATCGAACTTCACAGATATAGATGACAAGATTATTAATCGTTCGATCCAGGAAGGAATTCCTGCCGGTGAAGTATCCGAGAAGTACATCGCTGAATGTAAGAAGGATATGGAAGCTCTGAATGTGCGTACAGCAACAACACATCCTCAGGCAACTAAGGAAATACCTGAAATGATCGATATGGTTCAGACACTTATCGATAAAGGACACGCATATGAGAAGAATGGAACTGTTTACTTCAGAGTAAGAAGCTTTGACGGTTACGGAAAACTTTCTCATAAGAATATAGATGATCTTGAGTCGGGACACAGAGCAGATGCTCATGCTCTTAAGGTTTCCGGCGAGGATGAGAAGGAAGACAGCCTTGATTTCGTTCTTTGGAAACCTAAGAAGGAAGGTGAGCCTTTCTGGAATTCACCTTGGGGCGAAGGTCGTCCGGGATGGCATCTTGAATGCTCATGCATGTCTAAGAAATACGTAGGTGAAACTATAGATATTCATGCAGGAGGAGAGGATCTTATATTCCCTCATCATGAAAATGAGATCGCTCAAAGTGAGGCTACAAACGATAAGCCGTTCGCTAATTACTGGATGCACAACGGTTTCCTTAAGATCAACGGAGATAAGATGTCCAAGTCACTTGGAAACTTCTTTACAGTTAGAGATATCTGTGCTCAGTATGATCCACAGGTGCTTAGATTCTTTATGCTTTCTGCACAGTACAGAACTCCTCTTAACTTCTCAAGAGATCTTATAGAGGATAGTGCTAAGGGACTTGAGCGTATCCTTAACGGTGCTGAAAAGCTTACTGATATCATAGCTAAAGATAATAAGAAACCTCTATCAGACGAAGAGAAGAAGCTTCTTGATGAAGAACTTCCTAAGTTTGTACAGAAGTTTGATGAAGCTATGGATGATGACCTGAATACAGCAGATGCTGTATCAGCTGTATTCGAGCTTATCAGATTTACAAACGCAAGCACAAATACAGAATCTTCTTCTGATTTTGCTCAGGCACTTTATGATACATTATCAGAACTTTCTGAGAAGGTACTTGGTATAAAGCTTACCAGAGCAGAAGAATCAATGGATGATTCATTTGTTGCTAAGATAGAAGAGCTTATAGCTGAAAGAACTGCTGCAAAGAAGGAAAAGAACTTTGCAAGAGCAGATGAGATAAGAGCTGAGCTTCTTGGTATGGGAATTGTGATCGAAGATACCAGAGAAGGCGTTAAGTGGAAGAAAGCCTAAATATATGAGTAATATAGATTACAATATAAATTTAAACAGAGATATGGTGCTTTCACCTCATGAGGTATCGTCAAAGTATTCGCCTTTGGCGCTGGCTTATATAGGTGACAGCATCTATGATCTGTATATAAAAACGTTTTTTGTACTTGGTTCCAATATGCAGCCGGAAAAGTATCATAAGAAAGTTTCTTCGATAGTTTCCGCGAATTCTCAGTCGGATTTTATAGATTTCTATATGGAACAGCTGACTGAGGAAGAGCAGGCTGTGTACAGAAGAGCTCGTAATTCATCGCCTCATACGAAGGCTAAGAATGCGACTCTTGAGAATTACCTGAAGGCTACGGGGTTCGAAGCTGTACTGGGATATCTATATCTCTCGGGACAGGATGAAAGACTTAGTATTATTATATCGGCAGTATTTGATTTTTTTAGTAGTAATAAGTAACTGTTCGAATCAGTTACCATAAGGAATTGGAAAAATGGCATACGAAATATTCGGAAAAGACATGACAGAGCTTTATTCAGAGCCGGCAGGCGGAAGCTCTGAGTTGAAAAAAGAAGAAAGAATTAACAATGACAGACTTGAAGGACGTAACAGTATTCTTGAGGCTATTAAAGCAGGAAGAACTATAGACAAACTCTATATACAGGATGGTCTCAGAGATGCAACGATCCAGAAGATTCTGAATAAGGTTAAAGGAACCGGTACAGCTGTTAGCTTTGTAAAGAAGCAGAGACTGGATTCTATGTCTGAAACAGGACATCATCAGGGAGTGATCGCGCAGACCACTTCATATGAATATGCAGAGCTTGAAGACATATTTGAACTTGCTGCAAAGAGAAAGGAACCTCCATTCATCATAATTCTCGATGAGATAGAGGATCCTCATAATCTCGGCGCTATCATAAGAACGGCAAATATCTGTGGTGCTCACGGTGTTATCATTCCAAAGCACAGAGCATCCGGACTTACAGCTACGGTTGTAAGATCATCTGCCGGAGCTATCAACTTTACACCTGTTGTAAAGGTTACCAACATATCAAGAACCATAGATGAGCTTAAGGCTCGCGGAATGTGGTTTGCTTGTGCCGATATGGATGGTGAGGTTATGTACAAATGTAATCTTACCGGTTCTATCGGACTTGTTATCGGTAATGAAGGTTCGGGGGTATCGAGACTTGTTAAGGAGAAGTGCGATTACATCGTATCTATTCCTATGCATGGCGATATTGAATCTCTAAATGCATCTGTTGCTACAGGTATACTTGCATATGAGATAGTCAGACAGCGTTATTCGTAAAACGGTATCGTTTTATATTTCTATTTATATTTTAAAGAGATGAGATTATGACAAAATACGAAAAGCTTCCGGATAACTTGATCCTTGAATTAATTAATAAAGGCGATAAAGAAGCAGAAGAATATATGCTTCTTAAATACATGCCTCTGGTTAAAAGCGAGACAAGATTCCTTTATCTTGCCGGTGCCGAAACCGAAGACCTTGCTCAGGAAGGCATGATCGGACTCTTTACGGCTATAAGAGATTATGACGCCGGTCAGGGAGCATCATTTATTACATTTGCTACCACATGCGTCAGAAACAGAATTCATACAGCACTTACATCGGCTAATCGACAGAAACATGCACCGCTCAACAGCTATATATCGCTATTCTATGACGATAAAGAAGATGGCGGACGAAATGAGATCGATGAGCTTGCAAGTGATGAAGGATATACAAATCCGGAATATATAGTTTTAAGACAGGAACAGATTGAACAGATGTACGAAGAACTGGACATGAAACTCAGTCCTGTTGAAAGAAGTGTCGCTAAACTGTATATCAAGGGATTATCTCGAAGAGAGATAGCAGAAGAGCTTGATAAGAACGAAAAATCGGTAGATAATGCTCTTACGAGAATTCATGAGAAATTAAAAAAGAGCTGCTAACGGGAATCGAACCCGTGACCTCAACATTACCGATGTTGCGCTCTACCTACTGAGCTATAACAGCAAAAAAACTATTGATTTGTCACACAGTTAGATATCTTACTTTATTGAATACAATAAGTCAAGGTTTTTTGACATCAGGAGTACTAAAATGCAAAATAAAAAAAGAATTCTAACCTATGGGGTATTATTCGCATTTATCTTTGTCATGTTTACGATGTTTTTTGGCATCGTTGTACATGCTGAAGATGTAAATGTAACAATAGCTCTGTCAGAGACTGAAGCTAATGTCGGAGATACGGTAGAAGCTACCGTAAATATATCCGGAGAGAGTCTTGCAAGCTATACTTTAAACATATCATATACAACCGATTATTTCACATGCAGTTCCGATGAAGAAGGATCGGGAATAATCACAATAAGCGGATCCGGTCCGGCATCAAAAACCATATATCTGGTTGCAAAATCAGAGGGTAGAGGTTCTGTATCGACCGATGGATACGGCGTTTATGACGTGAATGGCATTCAGCTTACCATAGCTCATGCGGGTGCTGCTGTAAATATCGGAAATGAGAAGAGTACCGAGGACAAAGAAAAGAAAACTGAAGATAAAGATAAAAACGAGACTACAGAAAGTACGGAAACTACGGAAGACAGTGACGAAGTCATAAAGATTGACGGTACTGCGATAAATGTCATGGCTAAGCCAAAAGATGTTATGATTCCGGAGGGTTATTCCGAGAGTAAACTTAAGCTGGATGATAAAAAAGTAAAAGCTTATTCATCTGACAGTAACAAGTCACTGTATCTGGTATATGGTGCCAATTCTGAAGGTGATAAGGGCTTATATTTATACGATACAAAAGAAAAGAGTATTACAAAATACGATACGGTTAAGTCTCTGATAGACTCTGCGACTGAGCTTAACGCAAAACAGCAAGACACAACTATCGTCGTTAATGAACCTGCACCTGAGAAACATACATCCGAACCTATTATAAAGAAAACTGTTTCAAAAGAGGATCAGGAAAGGCTTCAGAACGAAAGGAAGCTTAAGATGTTCCTGTATCTTATGAGCGGACTCTTCATAATAATGGGTATTGTTGTTATTGTTCTCGTTATCAGGATTAATATTCTGGAGAGTGAGTTGGATGAAATCGATGAAGATGAAGACGACGATTCAGAAATCATTAAACGTGCAAAGATAGATGCTGATGAGAAATCAAAAGAAGAATCCCAGTAAGTCATCAGCCGTAATAAAGGTTATGCCATAAATGAAGATACCGGAGAGATCCTTGTTGAAGATGCCGCAGATAATAATGCCGGAGTTAAAGTACCTCCTGCAGTCGATAAACCTGATTCAAAGATTGAAGATGCAATGAAGAAGAGACCTTTCGGTATTGATTCTGCATTTAACGTAGTTTCTTCGGAGGAGGCTCCAGAAGGAGAAAATGTTTCTCGCGAGCCTGAACCCGAAACAAAAGAACCTATAGTTATAGATGAAGAAAAACTTAGCGAACTTCGAAGCGAAGAGATGAAACGTCGAATTGCAGAAGAAGCTAAAAAACAGCCTGTACCCGAGAAGGAACCACAGAA
>JAFZXD010000248.1 GCA_017616955.1 Eubacterium sp.
CTCATTCATAACTCCGCATACATTACATTTCCACATGGATTTCAGCATGTCGGCGTTCGAACGCTCTTCCACCGGCTTTTTCTTCCATGAAAAGCCATCTCTGCAGAGTTCCACAACCATATATGTATTATTCTTAATACGTATTTTATCATGGTCGTAGATATATTCATTTTCAGATAGTTCTCTGTTATTGAGATCCGGTTTCACTTCCGAACCTGCCATATCTATATATATTCTTGACAGTTCGTCATTAAATACAATACTTACTCCGTTTACAGAGTTAGTTTCGTTATATAATGTGTAGAACTGTCCGAACTCTTCTCCGCTCGTGCAAACAAGCCATCCGACCACAAGTTTTGTATCTTCCGACTCTTCCGACACTTCTTCATTAATACGTTGATTACAATGCGGACATTCTGAGAACACATCTGCATCATAAAAATGTCCCTTTTCGCACTTGATTATGTCCATTAAATCATCTCCCGCTATAAAACTGATCCTTAGTCATCAGACACTTTTCCGGCCTCATTCCATATGGTGACCAGAATAAATGAGGCAAGTAATACTCCGGCGATTATAAATCTTATTCGGTATCTGACAAAAAAGCTTTTTCCCTCAGCTATATAATCTTCACCGCCATAAAACATCATTTCCCTTGTAACGGCTTCAAGACCATTCTTTTCCTCTGTATCATCGGTTATACCCGACAAAATGCTCAACTTAAACTTACCGTTATAAAACCTATGGGGAAATGTAAGTATAACGATATTCTTTCCATCAACAGAATAATCCGCTCCCGTTGGAAAATATGTATTGCCCATATCATCTGTCATACTGTACAGACTCACATCTCTGGCACTCTCGGATATCAGTTCCGAATACTCAATGCGCACCGTATGATCATTACTTATCTTAACTCTCTGAACAGTCGGTTTTGAACTGTCCATCATGTGTTTATATATAAGAACATCCTTATCGTTAAATGTTTTATATGGTTCCGAACTACCGGAAAAACCATATTCCAGATTAAATGGAATCGGTGTTTTGCTGATCTTGTTGTTTTTTGACACAAATGTCACAACATAGCAAGAATTCAGTTCTAGCCTAAGATTGTCTATCGGATTCTCCTCTTCATCCTCCGAAACAGGAAAAACCTCTCCTCCGCTCTCAGTAACAATCTTCTTTATTTCATTTAATCTTACTAAACCCTTTTTTTCCTGATCTCTCAGCTGTATCAGATAAAGAGGTATGTTTCTGTTCTTAAGAGTTTCTAAAGTTCTGTCCTTCTGACCATCATTAACGGACTCATCGTCTCCATCAGATATTAAAACTATTACTTTTCTGTTATCGCCCAGACCAAGTCCCTCTTCTATATTCTCGGTTTCCTGAAATACTTTCCTATTATCCTCAGAAAGTATATGAGAAACTATGGTATCTACGGCTTTATATATATTTACATTCTGACCTTTTCTATCTATATCATTAATAATCTGTTGTAGTTCATCGACTTGAGAAGAATAAAGCCTATCGGCTTTTCTTACAGTTCTCTTATCACCTACCACATATACGGTTAATGTATCCTTGCCTCCTAAGGAAGATGCCATACGAACCAGGTCATCTTTTACATTTTCAAAATCTTCTTCATCGATACAATCGGATAAATCTATCAGAAAATAATAATCTATTCCCATTCCAATACTTGCCCAGGTATCAACACTCACCAGGTTAAGTTTTATACCATCCAGATATCCGTTTACCTGAATATTGGTTCCAAAGCTGTCATCCGGATAGACAAATGCTCTCGTATACGGAGCAACTGTTCGAATCTGTTCTATTCTATAAAGTTCACTCACTTCATCCGTTATATTCACAGGTTCTCCCCTGTCTTCAGATGCATATGAAGCAAACGACGAAAAGCACAAAAACAAAAACATCAATACGATGCTTAAGCATTTGGCTGTCTTTTTATTCTTTTTTTCAGTACGATTTTCCATCCCAATCTCCACAACCTCTCACTTGTGGAAAAAGCCACATTTTTTATTCCTGTCACACATCATATCCAGTGTATTTAAACACTTATATAATACACTAATTTAACCCTTTTTTTCAAGTATAATAACAGTACAAAAAGGAGATGTGGCAAGGCCGAAAAACGTCATATTTCACTATGATCAAAGCCTATTACTTTGAAAGATTTATACATCTGTCCACTATACGATTTGCACTGTCTCCGTCACAGGCTCCCATATAATGTTTACAAAATTCTTCATACTCTTCTTCGTCATATTCGAAATATGTTTTTTCACCGATTATTTTTTCAAGTTCCTCAGCAGTTTCCGCCATCGGTGCAGGGAACTTCTCTGGATCCGCATAGAAGCCTCTGTTTTCCTTAAACTCTTTTATATCCGGACAAAACAGAACAAAAGGTTTCTTATAGATTGAATAATCAAAAAGAACCGATGAATAATCCGTGATAAGAAGATTCACTACCGGAAGAAGTTTCTCCGTTGGCATCTTTTCATCAGCTTTAGTCCAATACTGAGGGTACTTCTCTCTGAGAAGTGGATGCAATCTGACTATAAAATACCATTCATCCGAAAACTTATTCATCACTTCGGTTATTCCGGATTCTATACCTTTACAATTCGGCATAGCAGCATTTCCGGAAAATGAAGGCGCATAAAGAGCTATCTTTTTACCTCTTGCTTCCGGACATATCTTATAAAACAGATCCTTCTGCTTATCATTCCATTCCTTATCAAAATATACATCTGTTCTTGCAAGTCCCAGTGGTTCGGTGATTCCCTTCGGAAGTTTAAGTGCCTGCTCCCAGACCGGAACACATACTTCGGAACTTACTGTAACAAGATCGTAGTTGGCAGTTACATTTCCAACATATCCGTCAGGGATATCATCATGTGTATCATATCCCATCTTTTTCAGAAGTCCCCCTGAATGCCAGAGCTGAATCACTTTTGTCTCGGATCTTTTTTTACACGATGACACCGGAAGGAAGTAGCTGCATATAAAGACATATTCAGCCGAAGCATATTCCTTCATAAAGCGTTTCAAAAAGCTAAGCTTACCCGGCAGAGTAAGCTTAGCTATATCACGGCACATAACTCGTGGACTATATCCTTTTTTTACCAGAGCATTATAAGTTGACTCCATACTGAAAGGCAAAACATCACTATGCATATCTGCCATAATAACCTTGCCTTTTTTCACTTTGTTTTTCAGAATATATCTTTCGTATAATTTGGGAAGATATTCATTCTGAATATAACTCTTCATTCGCTGTTTGGTCGCAAATCTAATATTCATTGTATATCCTTCTGACTACTCATTAGATATCATATCTTCTATCGAATCACCGCTGATACCGACTACATTTGCATTGTTTCTGTCAGCCGCCGCATTAGTATTATGCTTAACTTCTGCCTGTGAAGCATCGCCGGCACTTTGATAGTCAACACTTCCACCACCTGCTTCGACTGTCTTCTTAAGGTTTTCAACCTCATTGGTAAGTCTCTTGATGGTCTCCTGCATATCGCTTTCTTTCGATTCAAAATCAGAATTCTTGCTGTTCAGACTTTCAACCTCTTTCTTGAGGTTAGTAAGCTCACTATTCTTTGTAGAGATAGTTTTGTTATAACCGGTCTC
>JAFZXD010000249.1 GCA_017616955.1 Eubacterium sp.
GGAGTTAGAATGGATTAGAATTCCGGTTAGATGTGAAAATAGAATATGACCATATAAAAGAAGGACAAGGTTTAAAACCTTGTCCTTCTTTTGCTATCTTACTGATTATACGTTCTTATTAACGATGCGAGTCTCTGTTTCGCCTGTTTCAACATCAATGAATCTTGTGAAAAGAGAGACTTTGTTATCGTCGTTAAGTGCATTCCATACGATATCTGTAAACTCGTCGAGATCATTTGTCTCTAGTGAAAGTGGTGTTGGTTCACCTTCGAAACTTGGAAGTGGTTCACCGTCGCCCATGTATGTGTGGATGAAATGTACTTCTCCGGCAAGTGGAACATCATATGAGAATGTGTATCTGCTGCATGCTGCAGGATTTCCCTTGTTGCTCTTCAGGATAGACATCTCATAGTTGAACTTTGTATCCCCGCTTGTAGAAGTTTTGAATGAATCCATATGAAGGATTCCTGATATACGAGGTGTATAGTTTGGACCGTCCGGCTCGAACTCTCTTGTTCTGAGTGACTGTTCAAATGTCTTTCCCTCTGCCATCAGATCATATATTGTATCGGTCTGGTCACCATTTGTTACGATAGTGTCTGTTCCGAGTACTCTTACAGGTGAGTAGATGATAAGACTTGGATCCTCGAGCTTAGAAGGGTCAAATGCCTGAGTCTTGATTCCCTGTCCTTCTTCTACGAATACTCTGTTTCTGCTGTTACTTGATCTACCCATGATGAAGTAAGCGATAGCTGCTTTTTTACCGTCAGGTGTGAGACCTATAACGATACCTCTTCCGGGATAACTTGTTGCACCGATTTCTTCTGCGAGTTTTTTGTTTTCCATCTTAATCCTCCTGAATGAAAATACACTTTTAATTCCCTGGCCCATAGATAAACCTCCACTTAAAAATGATTCTCGTAAATAGTAGCATACCAAACATAATGATTCAAGAACTTGTTAAAAATACAGATAAATGATACAATAGAACATGGTTTGCTGACTAAAAATATATAGTTTGGAGCAGTGTATGCTAAGGTATGAAGATATAGATGATATATCTGACGGAATAAAGTATAAAGAAAGTGATATGGCACGTGTCGGAACTCGTGGATGCGAAGGTTGCAGTAAGTGCTGTGAGTCGGATATGGGAACAACGATAGTTCTTACTCCGTTTGATGTATATGAACTTACAAGAGGAACAGGAAAAAGTTTTGATGATATGTTGGTAAGCTTTCATATACAGCTTTCCATGATAGACGGTATAGTGCTTCCTCATCTTAAGATGGATGAGGGCTGCAAGTTTCTGATAGATGGAAGATGTTCAGTACATCAGTTCAGACCCGGAATATGCAGATTATTTCCTTTGGGAAGAATATATGAGGGAAATAACTTCAGTTATTTTATTCAGGTTCATGAATGTCCTGTGGCTGATAAAGAAGAAGTTATGATCAGTGACTGGCTGGGGATAGAAGATCTGCCTCAGAACAGTTCTTTTATAAATAAATGGCATCGCTTTATTCATTTCGAGCAGAAAAAGATAAAAGAGATAAGAGAATGGACCGCAAATGAAACGGATCGAATTCAGCATCTGTCTGATGATGATCTGATAGTATATGCTGGTATAGTAGGAGATGAGGTTGATCCGGATTCTGAAAAGCTCAGCGAATACAGGCAGAAGAAGATTCAGGAATTCTCTGATTCTTCAGATGAAAGTATTAAGGGAGTTATGAAGACCGTATTAGGATATTTCTTCCTGGACAGGTATGATACAGAGAAAGATTTCTATTCGCAGTTTGATGAAAGAATGAAGAAATGCCTGGCGGCGCTCAGAAAGATTAATCAATAATTACCGGAGAAACAGATGGCAGATAAAGAAAGAAAAGCACTCATAGCCATGAGTGGAGGAGTTGACAGCTCGGTAGCTGCATTTCTCATGAAAGAGAAGGGATACAGTCCCATAGGCGTGACTATGATGCTTCATGAATATGATGAAGTAGCTGCGGCCAGTCCGTACAGCTGCTGTACTCCTGATGATATAGAGGATGCAAGAGTAGTATCTTCTAATCTTGGAATTCCCTTCCATGCGGTGAACTTTATGGAAGGATTTAATGAAAAGATCATTGATAAGTTTATCAGAACTTATCTTGACGGTGAAACTCCGAATCCATGTATAGACTGCAATAAATACATGAAGTTCGGAAAGCTTTTCGAGATGGCTGAAGAGGAAGGCTGTGAGAAGGTCGTGACCGGTCACTATGCAAGAGTCGGAAGTACATTGGACGAAAGCGGAAAAGAAATATATTTTCTTAAACGAGGCGTGGACAGAACAAAAGATCAGACTTATGTTTTGTATTTTCTAACTCAGAAGCAGCTTCGACTTCTAGAATTCCCCGATGGAGATTATGAAAAAACCGAGATAAGAGAGATTGCAGATAAGATAGGTCTTGCTGTTGCTAGTAAGCATGACAGTCAGGACATATGTTTTGTTCCTGATGGAGATTATGCCGGTTATATTGAGAAAAACGGTGTAACTCAGATGAAGGAAAAGATGGGAGATCCATTGCCTGAGCGGGAAGGACTGTTTGTAGATATGGAAGGACATATCTTAGGACAGCATAAAGGATACTTTCATTATACGATCGGTCAGAGAAAAGGATTGGGGATATCCGCTGCTACACCACTTTATGTTGTGAATATAATTCCTGAGACAAATCAAGTGATACTGGGTAAGAATGAAGACCTTTTCACGAGAACTGTTAAAGCCAGGGATTTTAGTTTGATTGAATGGGACGACGAGGAGGCTGTTAATCTTAAAGAAGATATAAGGCGAAGAGTTACTGCAAAGGTCAGATACAGAGCAGTTGATACACCGGGAGAGATTATAATTCATCCGGATAGAACAGCTGAGATGACATTTGATGAGCCTGTCAGGGCTGTTACACCCGGACAGAGCCTCGTAATCTATGACGGAGAATTCTGCCTTGGAGGAGGAATCATCGTCAGAGGTTAAAGCTTTGGTTTCCCTGAAACTCGAGCTACATGAATAAAAAATGCAGGAGGGAACAGATGACAGAAAAAGAACTTTTAAAGTATGCCAAAGACGGAGAAAAGCTTTGCCGCGGTTGTGATGTGGTAGATGAAAACCTCTACAGTGAATTCGGTGTAAAAAGAGGACTCAGGGATATAAATGGTCATGGAGTTTTGACTGGTGTTACAAATATATCTAAGATCATATCTTCAGAGATAGTTGACGGACAGGAGATCCAATGTGATGGACAGCTCTGGTACAGAGGATATAATGTTATAGATATGGTCGAGGATTTCGGCTTTAAGAGATTTGGTTTTGAAGAAGTGGCTTACCTTCTTCTTTTTGGCGAGCTTCCAGACAGAGCACAACTTGAGAAGTTCAAGGATGCCCTCGGCAGCCTGAATCATCTTCCTACGAATTTTACAAGAGACGTTATCATGAAGGCACCTAGCCACGATATAATGAATTCAATGACGAAGTCTGTACTGACACTTGCTTCTTACGATGACTATGATGTTTCGGATCTTTCTATTCCGAATGTTCTTCGTCAGTGTCTGGCTCTTATAAGTGAGTTTCCTATGCTTGCAGCTTATGGATACTGTGCATACAATCACTATGAGAAAGATGACAGTATGTATATTCATCGTCCGAATCCTAAGCTCAGTACTGCAGAGAATCTTCTCCGAATGCTGAGACCGGACAAGAGTTATACTAAGCTCGAGGCTCAGGTTCTTGATGCTGCGCTTGTTCTTCATATGGAGCACGGTGGTGGTAATAACTCTACATTTACAACAAGAGTAGTATCCAGTGCAGGTTCCGATACATATTCTGTTATTGCGGCAGCCCTTTCATCACTTAAGGGACCTAAGCATGGCGGAGCAAATATAAAAGTTATGCAGATGATGCAGGATATAAGAGCACATGTTCCTGATTACAGTGATAAGGGTGTTCTGAAGGATTATCTGTCCAAGATAGTTGATAGAGAGGCGTTCGATGGAAGAGGCCTTATCTATGGAATGGGTCATGCGGTATATTCCATCTCCGATCCAAGAGCAAGAGTCTTCAAACAGTTTGTTGAGAAACTTGCGGTTGATAAGCATATGGAGAAGGAATACGAGCTTTATTCAAATATCGAGACGCTTGCTCCGGAGATCATAGCTGAGAAGAGACGTATATATAAGGGCGTAAGTGCAAATGTAGATTTCTACAGCGGCTTTGTTTACAGTATGCTTGGTATCCCTATGGAGCTTTATACTCCGATATTTGCAATCGCAAGAATAGTTGGATGGTCAGCACACAGAATTGAGGAACTTATAAATGTAGATA
>JAFZXD010000250.1 GCA_017616955.1 Eubacterium sp.
AATAAGCTTCAGAATGATGACCTTACCGAATATTTTAAGAATACATCCATTCGAGATATTACATATGATGCTGACGGAAATATGTGGTTTGCAACGTACAGCAGATATGGACTTGTTAAAGTAGATAAAGGTAATCACTGTGTTTCAATGAACAGATCCACTAACCTTATCAGTAACCGTGTCAATTGTGTTTATGAGATGAAAAGTGGAGATATAGCTGTCGGAACCGAAGAAGGTATCAGTATTATTACGCATGGCACAAGAGTTATAAAGAACTATAACTATGAAAATGGTCTTGAGTCCATGAACATATCCTGTTTTTATCAGGATGATAAAGGAGTACTTTATGCCGGTTCGGAAGGTGGCGGACTTTATCGAATTGAGAATAGCAGTATCAGGTCTTTTACTGAAACGGAAGGTCTGAATTCAAACTTCGTAACCGCTATTGTGAAGGGAACGAATGGTATATGGATTGGAACAAATAACGGCCTTGCGTATTATGATGATACTGTCAGAAGTATCAGTAATATAGATTTCTCGAACAGTATATATTCACTGTTCTTCAAAGATGATCGTTTATATATCATTGGTTCTAAGGGTTATATATCTGCGACAGAGAAGGAACTTCTCGGAACTAAAGCACTTACAGAAAGATATTATTCGACTGGTGATGGTATTGAAGCACCTATAACAGTGAATTCCAAGAATTATTTTGACGGAAAGATCTGTTATATCTGTACCAATAAAGGTGTCGAGACTCTCAATACAGAAAAGATACATAAAAATGATGTTGCGCCGAGAATTACTGTTTCGGAAGTGGACGTTGACGGTGTATCCGTTTACTATAATCAGGTAGATAATACTCTCGAGCTCCCTGCAGATGCGCAGAAGGTCGAGATATCATTTGCCGTACTTACATTTGTTAATAGAGAAAACCTGAAAGTTAAGTATCAGCTCATAGGATTCGATAATGAGCCTGAATATCTTTCGGGAAATGACATCCTTCAGGCGGTTTACACTAACCTTGAGGGTGGTGAATATGTATTTGAGGTCAGTGCATCCAACGGGGATGGATATGAAAGTGATCAGAGTCTGTCATTCAGGATTATTAAAGAACCCGGATTTTTTGAGATGAAGTTCGTTAGATACAGTCTTGTAATTCTGGTTTCATTAATCATCTTGCTTACGCTTTTTGTGGCTCTCAGACTACAGAGAAAGTTCGCGGGTAAGAGCCGTGAGCTTGAAGATCTCGCCAAGGCTCATGAGAATATAGTTAAGTCCAGCTCGGCAAAGACTGACTACCTTGCAAATATGAGTAACGAGATCAAGCTTCCTATAAATGCCATGATCAGTTCAGCTAACAACATCCTCAAAGAGGGTTCGGCTGACGAGAATACTGAAAAGGGCTTAAGGGAGATCATAGATTCCGGACAGAATGTTCTTGGAAAAGTAGACGAGACTATTCTGCTTGCAAGACTTGAGTCAGGTGCGGAAGCTGTTGTATCAGAACCTTATTCTATTACAACACTTATATGCGATCTTTCCGACAAGATGCTTAACAGTCTTGTTGACCAGCCTATCAAGTTCCTTGTCGATCTTGGAGAGAATATCCCTGATATTCTTATAGGTGATTTTGATAAGATCAAGACAGTACTGAATATCATCCTTGATAACTCGATGAAGTTTACTAAGGAAGGTTCAATCACGCTTTCTGTTGACTGCTATAAATTCAGTGATGAAGATGATGATAATGTAAATATAGTATTTAGTATTTCTGATACAGGTATTGGTATTACTGAAGAAAGACTTGAGCATATATTTGAGATATATTATGTGGATGAAGCTAAGAAGGTTATGGATCAGACCGGTAACGGTATAAGTCTGTCCATAGCTAAGAAAATCACCGATATTCTCGGTGGTGAGATAGCTGTTGAGAGTACTGCAGGAGCCGGTACTACATTTACGGTTTCCTTATCACAGGAAATGCCTGACGTGAACGGAAAGCCTATTCCGCTTAATGAGAATACTATCGATAGAATATCTCGCGAAGAAGCAGAGAAGATGTGGGCACCTGACCTTCATGTTCTTCTGGTTGATGACGTTGAGATTAGTAGAAACGTTGCACTTGATGTTATATCCGCTATGGAGATTAAATGTGATACCGCGTCAGGTGGTCTTAGCGCTATCGATATGGTCATGAATAATGACTACGACTTGGTATTTATGGATATTGCGATGCCTGTTATGAACGGTATCGATTCACTTAAAGAGATAAGAGAACTCTCAGGTAAGAAGTACAAGACACTTCCTGTTGTTGCTATGTCTGAAGACGTTATCGGTAAGAATCGTGAAGATATAATTAGCGAAGGATTTGCGGATGTAGTTCTTAAACCGTTTGATATTACTGTGCTTGCGGGAATACTTCAGAAGCATGTTGATCCGACTAAGATTAAGTTCAGATCAAACGATGTAACTCAGTACATTTCCGAGTCCAGATACAGTGAGGGTCTTAAGAAGCTTGAAGACTTCTTCGATGTTGCGGGTGTTCTTGAAAGAATCGGTGGAAGCATCGATGTTTATAACCGTATTCTTACTACATTCTATAATCAGAATAAGAATGCAAATGCTGAACTGAGATCCAGGTTCAATAACGATTATCGTGGATTCAGGAATAAGATTCACAACATCCGTAACGGATGTCAGAATATAGGAGCTATCGAAGCTGCCGAGATTACGCTTAGAATCGAAAATGCCATCAACCTTGGTAATAAGTCATATGTTAGAGAAAATATGAATCTGGTATTTGACTGCGTTAAGGTTATTAATGAATACATCGAGGAATATCTGGCATTTATCGAGAAGGCAAAGGGTGTTACCGACGAAGAGTATGCTGCTAAACATAAGAATTCTTCAGCAACATCTATTCCTGGTGATCTTGGAAGTCCGGATGAAGAAGAATCCTATGAAGAGCCTATCTTTGAGCAATCTGTAGATGGAGATGTTCAGGAAGGATTTGATTCTAATGAAGGATTCAGTGATTCCGAAGTTCCGATAGGCGAAGAAGATTATTTCGAAAAGGAAGAGGAATTCGATGATCAGTCACAGATTATAAATATCAATAAGCTCAGAGTTATGCGTGAAGCTACTTATGTTGAAGACCTGAACCTTATCAAGGATATGTATCTTGAGATAAGCGATGGACTTTACGGAGCTGAAGATGTGGAATTCCTTAAAGTTCTCGGTGAAAGTATCGAAAAGAAAGATCTCGTAGAGATAAATGACCTTCTCGGTACATATATAAGTTTGAAGAGCTCATTATAGCTTTGTTTATAATGATTAAATAGTTTAAAGGCAGGACATAAATTTTTCACGATTATTGTATTTACATTTGATATAAAATACTATATACTGCGACTTGGGTCGCAGTACCTGCCTAGGATGGTATTCATCTGAAACCATACCTGATACAAAAGTATTATATAAGTTTATGTCGTAGCTCATATACGATGATTTAGAAGTGCAGCATCACCTTTTCTTAAAGAAGATTACTTTGGAAAGGGGTGATACGTATGAGGATTGGATTTATTGGAGCCGGTCGGGTTGGATTTACTCTTGGTAAATTCTTCAAGATTCATGACTTAGATGTGGTAGGCTATTACAGCAGAACTTCCGAACATGCAAAGGAAGCGGCTGAATTTACCGATACCTGTTACTTTACTGATGCACGTGAACTTATAAGCTTATGTGATGCTGTTATCCTAACAGTTTCTGATTCTGCGATAGCTTCGGTATATGCCGACATTTGCGGTCCTGAACTGTCCGGTAAAATTGTGTGCCACACCAGCGGCGCAACATCTTCTAAAGTATTTGATAATACTTCGTATCAGATCTATGGATATTCAATCCATCCTATATATGCCATATCAGATAGATATGAGTCATATAAACATTTTTCCAATGCATTTATTACAATAGACGGTAATGAAGAGAGACTTGACGAGATTACTGACATGATCGGTAAGACCGGGCTTGATTATGCTGTTATAGACAGCGATTGTAAGTCTAAGTATCATGCAGCTTCTGTTATGGCCAGCAATATGGTATGTGGTCTGTATGGAAATGCCATACGACTTATGACCGAATGCGGTTTTTCTGAAGATAAAGCAGCGTCAGCTCTGAGTGGGCTTTTTCGTGACAATGCCATCGGTGCATCCGAAAAGGGACCAGTTCTTCAGCTTACCGGTCCGCTTGAAAGAAATGATATAGCTACTGTACGGGGACACCTTGGTGCCTTAAGCAGCGAAGATGCTATGTTATATAGAGCAGTTGCAGCAGAAGTGCTGAAGCTGGCGAAGGTAAAAAACAACGATAGAGACTACTCCGATATGGAGAGGCTACTGAAAGGAGACTGTGTATGAAAAATACAAGCGTTACATTCAAAGAAATGAAGAAAAAGGGTGAAAAGATATCAATGCTTACTGCATATGATTATTCTACCGCGAAACTCGTAGATCAGGCAGGAATCAATGGTATTCTTGTTGGAGATTCACTTGGAAATGTTATGCTGGGATATCCTGATACTGTATCAGTAACCATGGAGGACATGATTCACCACGGCG
>JAFZXD010000251.1 GCA_017616955.1 Eubacterium sp.
AAGCTCACCACGCTTTCTAAGAGCACCTGTCCAAGCAAAGATTGTAGCTACAGAGTTTGTAGATGTCTCCTCACCCTTTAAGTGCTTGTAGTAGTGGCGCTGTACTGTTCCATGAGCAGCCTCGTACTCATAGTAACCAGCTGGGCTAACAAGAACAGAAGTCATCATAGCAAGTGAACCAAATGCAGATGAAATCATATCAGACATAACATCACCATCATAGTTCTTACATGCCCAGATGAAACCACCCTCAGACTTCATTACACGAGCTACTGCATCATCAATAAGTGTGTAGAAGTACTCGATACCTGCAGCATCAAAAGCAGCCTTATATTCCTTATCGAAAATCTCCTGAAATACATCTTTGAATGTATGGTCGTATTTCTTAGAAATAGTATCCTTTGTAGCAAACCATAAATCCTGGTTTGTATCTAAAGCATATTTGAAACAGCTATGAGCAAAGCTTTCGATTGAATCATTAAGATTGTGCTGTCCCTGAACAACACCTGGTCCATTAAATGTATGAACAAGTGCACGCTCTTCTGTTCCATCCTCAGCTGTGTAAACAAGCTCAACCTTTCCTGCTCCAGGAATCTTCATCTCGCTTGCCTTATATACATCACCGTATGCATGTCTTGCGATAGTGATAGGCTTCTCCCAGTTACGAACACAAGGAGTGATTCCCTTAACCTGGATAGGAGCTCTGAATACTGTACCATCAAGAATAGCTCTGATAGTTCCGTTAGGGCTCTTCCACATTTCCTTAAGGCTATACTCTTCAACTCTTGCAGCATTTGGAGTGATAGTTGCACACTTAACAGCAACCTTATACTTCTCTGTTGCATGAGCGGAATCTACTGTTACCTGATCGTTTGTCTCATTTCTGTGAACAAGTCCGAGATCATAGTACTCTGTATTAAGGTCGATAAATGGAAGAAGAAGTTCATCCTTGATAAGCTGCCAGAGGATTCTGGTCATCTCATCTCCGTCCATCTCGACAATTGGGGTAGTCATTGCAATCTTGCTCATATATATTTCCTCCTTTATTATTTACACATTCATTCTAACTGCTTGCACACTATATCTCTCGTTCTCTTATGCATGAGCGAAAGCGATGTCTTGCATACATACTTTCGCACATGTCCCCTATCTATCAAGTTCTGCAAGCAGTTCCAACAGCACCTGCGTCTCTCCATTCTCGGAAAGCGGTGGTGCCACATGCTTTGCCGCAGCTTTTACTTCATCTCTCGCACTACCGATAGCGTAGCTTTCTTCTGCAGCTTCAAGCATTCCTATATCATTCAGGTTATCTCCGAATGCCATAGTTTCTTCTTTTGTTATACCAAGGTGTTCCTGCAAAGCTCTGAGTGAGCTTCCCTTGTCTGCTCCGGGATTTACTATATCCATCCACATGATTCCGGCACTTGCTATCTTGAAGCGTTCACCCCACTTCGGAGTGAACCATTCATTTACTATAGCCTCGGCATTATCCTTGTGATAAATGGACATCTTAACTATATCGTCCTGAAGATGCGTTCTAAAATCTCCAAGAACTTCTATATTATATCTGTAAGAGTCTCTCATCCAGTAGAACATCTCACTTTTATCTTCACAATAAGCAGTATCCTTACCGCAAAGCATGATATCACAATCTTTGAGTTTTTTTACGTCCTTGATCATTTCCATAAGAACCGGACGCTCTATTATGTTCATCTTATAGACTCTTTTGGCATCACGAAGAATAGCACCGTTTTCCGTAATGTAATACATGTCTTCTTTTACGGGACTGAACAATTTAGCCATACTGACAAACTGTCTTCCGCTGGCACCCGCAAATACTATACCGTGCTCTTTTAATCTCTTTATGACGTCATACATTCTCTTGTCAATCTTGGCGGTTCCATCAGGTACAAGAGTGCCGTCTATATCTGTAGCAATCAGTTTAATCATCACTGTTACCTCAATATTACTTACTAACTTTGCCATTATAAACCATTAAAAGGACATCTGCAAGTAACAAGATTTACTGGAATATACCCCTCAGCAGTGATACAATACTGTTACTGTTCACAGTAACGATAAGATAAAATGTCAGGAGAACCGGAAATGAATTACCACGTTAAGAAAAGCAGAAAATCAAGATACACGTACCGCTTTGTCGGAATCGCCATAGTTTTCGTATGTGTCACACAGATTGTCGCTTTTCTTATGGGCTACGGTCAGACGCATAAGATCGGAACATTTTTTGCATTTGCATTTACCATATATGGAATCTATCTTTTCGCCAATTCCTTCAGAAGCGGCGCATATGATATAGATTACGAATTCACAGAAAAGGAGTTCATCGTACATACCAAATACGGAAAGAAGACTTACACATACGATCAGATAACTGACCTCAATCAGATCATTCCGGAAAATGAACTCTTCTATAGCATAATTCAGATAAATGTTGGCGCAAAACAATACATACTTCCTTTCTCATATAAGAAGGAAGTTGCCGATAAGATATATTCCTTCCTGAACGAAAGGATAACAACCAGCACGCTTATCAAGGAAGGTAAGAGCGATGAATCGTAATATACTGGAAACACTCATCTCTGATGGATATCTCACGAAACTGAATATCTTCGATGAAGTTGGTTCAACAAATGTCCTTGCCAAAGAAGCGGTTCAAAGTTCAGATATCATTCCCGAACTTCCACAGCTTTTCGTTGCTGATATGCAGACCGCAGGACGTGGTCGTCTGGGTCGAAGCTGGGCATCCCCTGCCGGAACAGGAATATGGATGTCTCATCTTTCAAAACCGGTTATATCTCCGGATCACATTTCCGGTATCACTATCCTTGCAGCACTCGCTGTAACAAATGCCCTCATAGCATACGGAAAAAGAAACGCGCTGAGCATCGAGCCAAAGATAAAGTGGCCGAATGACATAGTTGTAAACGGAAAGAAAATATGCGGAATTCTTACCGAACTTGTGTCCATACCGAATTCCGATTCGTACGATAACTACGTGATATGCGGGATAGGGATAAATGTAAATACCGAAAGCTTTCCCGATGATATATCCGACAAAGCAACTTCTCTCTATCTGGAAACAGGAGTCATGTGGAATCGTGAAGAGATAATCCGAGATTCAATCCATGCTCTCTCGGATTACATATCAGAGTATGAAAACCAAAACAGTCTTTCATTTATTCGTAATGAATATAACAGTTTTCTCGTAAGTCTTGACCGCGAGGTTCGCCTGATTGATAACAATACAGACAGCGGTTCAGGTAATAATGCAGATAACAATTCAGAAGCAGA
>JAFZXD010000252.1 GCA_017616955.1 Eubacterium sp.
GGTAGCAATGATCGTATGTGCAGTAGCCATAGTCGTATTTATGCTCTCCGGCTATCTTATAATCTATAATATTTTCGATCTGAATCTTATATCCGACATGAAGGAATATGGACTTCTTAAAACTATCGGCACCTCCGGAAAACAGATACGCTACATGGTAAAGATAAAAACAAGACGTATATGTCTCATAGCTATACCAATCGGTCTTATGATCGGCTGCGGAATAGGAGGATGGCTTCTTCCTATGATCGGAAAACATATTAATACCGTTGGAGCAGGCAAAGGTCATATACATATGAGCATATGGATAATCCTTTTTACAACATTATTCTCATATCTTACAGTAGCTATAAGTTCGAAAAAACCATGCAGAAAGGTATCTAAAATATCTCCGATTGAAGCGGCACGTTATACCGGAAATATTAAGAAAAACGGAAAGCCTAAAAAAAGAACATTTGTCGTAGTACTCTCACTCACTCTATCTCTTGTCATGCTTAACAGCGCATATACACTGATAAATAGCTTCAGCATAGATAATTATGCAGAGGATTTTGTAGTCAGTGATTTCTGTATTCAGGACGGGCTTCTTGATAATGCAGGCGCAACTGAGAAAAATGTATGTGCCGTGGATAGTTCTCTCCTTACAGAACTGAGCAAACAGGAAGGAGTTGAAAGTATCGGTAACTTATATCTTACTAACGGCTCACATAAGTTTTCTACGGAAGTCTGGAATGAAATAGAAAAATACTTCTTCTCGGACGAGATAGTAAAGATGCAGATTGAATCATTTTACACCGACGAAGGGTATTCACTTAGCGACTATATGAAAGAGTTAAATAAAACTCGTACCATTGAAGGTAATACTTACGGTATGGGTAAACTGGCGACAGAAAAGCTGAAGGATGTCCAGACTATAGACGGAACTACAAGTATTGACTGGAATAAGTTTAATTCCGGAAACTACGTTCTTGCCGAAAGATGGCAGTATGCAAATGATGGTTTCCTTAACATCGTAAGTCCCGGAGATGTAGTTGAAATAGAAGGACGAGAGTATACCGTATATGCACTTGTAGATATACCTATGATAATTGAATATCCTGTATATGCTCCGATTGAATGTAACTATATTCTCCCCGAAGATGAATATCTGTCGGTTTATGGCGAGAGCCGCCCAATGCGTACTCTTATAGATGTCGAAGATAGCAAAGAAGCAGATTTTGAAAGATGGATAAGCGGCTATACACAAAATACATCGCTCAGTTACACCTCAAAGCAGAGTGTTATAGAGGACAATAAATCATTTGGTCAGCTTTTTGCAATCGCGGGAATCATTATTGCGGCAATTCTCGGAATAATCGGAGTAATGAATTTTGCTAACACAATGATCGCTACCATTATCTCAAGAAGCCATGAACTTGCTATGCTTGAAGCAGTAGGAATGACCGCTAAACATCAGAAGAAAAGTCTTATTAATGATGGGTTCAGATACTTTACCTATACATCAATACTTTCAGTACTTTTATCAAGCATTATAAATGTATCCGCGGTAAAAACATTTGTTAATAATCTTCCTATGTTTTCATGGCATTTCAGCCTCACATCACTTGCAGTATGTCTTCCGGTGATATTAATCATTATTCTTATTGTCCCGGCAGCAGAATACAAAAAACTCAGAAAAATAAGCGTAGTGGATAGACTCAGAACCGAATAATATGAGCTTATGTCTATTTGTACTTGTCACCGTAATCAAGGGATTTAAACTCATCCGTCTTCTTAACTACATACACATTATATCCGCCATTACTGTATGAATTATCTTTTAATGAATCCTCATAATCATTCCTCAATTGGTTAAGTCCTTGAACATATTCTTTTCCATACTCTCCTGAAGTTCAGGAAGCTCTTCTTCTATATGTGACAGAAATGTTATTATCATCTCTCTTTCAGGGAGGATATAACATTTTTGTTTCCATTTCCCACTGATTCTAAAACCATCTTTGTATTTCCAGATAAAGAATCCATAACCGCCTTCCCTGTTCATCTTATGAACAGACGTTGCAAGTTTTGTATATTCTTCCGATATGATCCGCACTCCGTCATAGGTTCCTTTATTATAAAGGAGGAGTCCTATTTTACTCAGGTCATGAACCGAAAGCTTCATATCCGAAGCTCCATAGAAATATCCTTCCGGACATCTGCCATATTCATAATCCTGAATATTCAGAGGTTTAAATATCCTATCCTCTATAAATGTCCCCATATCCGAACCTATAGCTTCAGTAAGACAAACCCCAACAAGATAAGCACATATATTGTTGTAATTAAATTCTTTTTTATCGGGATCGGTTACCTTACATGATAATGAGAAATCAATCCAGTTATCACCTTCAGGTCTGAAAGGAAAACCGGGCACAGACATAGTAAGTAAACGCTTAACCGAAATCTTACTGAATGTTTTGTACTGCTCATCACTTAAAACGCTAGTTTTATCCTTTGGCAGATATTCAATAAACGGTTTTTCAAGGTTGAACAGCCCCTCATCATATGCTATACCAACAGCTACGGATAATACCGACTTTGTAGCCGAATAGATATGATGAAGCCCGGTTGTATCTCCGAAAGAATGCGTAAGCTTTCCTGCTTCATAAACCTCTACACCATATACATTCCATTTATTTGATTCTATATCGTTTACAAAAGCTTCAAAATTCATTTTCTATATATTACTCCGCGGTCATATTGTTATACATATCAACCATTTCCTGTAACTCGATATATCGATTCATCTTAGTTTCTATCTCTGCATCAACCGATTCTTTTTCCTTCGTAAGTTCCATAAGACGCGGAAAATCAGTAGCTGCATTTACCATCTCTTCTTCAAGAGTTTTACTCTTTTCCTCTAATTCCATGATTTCTTCTTCTATGCTGTCATACTCCTTCTGTTCGTTGTATGAAAGCTTTTTCTTCACACGAGGCTGCTTATAGCTGTTTTTAGAAGCCTTATCCTTCGGTGCAGAGTTATTGGCAGCTCCGGTAGTTTCACCTTCTTCCGAATGTTTATGAAGAAGATAATCACTGTATCCTCCCTCGCTTTGGAACAATGTTCCATCATGTTCGAAGGAGAAGATTCGCGTTACTACTCTATCCAGAAAATATCTGTCATGCGAAACAGTTATAACTATACCTACAAAGCTGTCCAAGAAATCTTCAAGGATTCTGAGTGTCTGTATATCCAGATCATTAGTCGGCTCATCAAGAACGATAACATTCGGAGCTCCCATAAGAATTTTCAGCAGATAGAGTCTTCTCTTCTCACCACCGGAGAGCTTCTCTATCGGAGCATACTGCATATTTGCATCAAACAGAAACTGTTCACACATTGCAGATGCAGACATCATTCCATCTGTCGTTTTTACATACTCCGCAGTCTCCTTGATATAATCGATCACTCGCATGTCTTCAAAATCTTTGGCAGCTTTATAAAGTGCTTCATTTTCCTGACTGAAATATCCGATCTTGATAGTCTGTCCGATCTCAACTTCACCACTATCAGGTTTTATATCTCCGACAATGCATTTGAGAAATGTAGACTTACCACATCCGTTTGACCCTATAATACCTATTCGATCAAGTTTTCTGAAACTGTATGAAAAGTCTTTAAACAAAACCTTATCGCCATAGCTTTTTGAAATGTTATCCAGGATTATCGTTTTATTTCCCATTCTCTGAGGAAGCGAACTGAGCTGAACATTTCGTTCTTCTTCAGGTCTTTTTCTGTCGCGAAGTTCTTCAAATCTTTTGATATGTGCTTTCTGTTTGGTAGATCTCGCTCTTGCACCACGCATAATCCATGCCAGATCTTTTTTATACAGAGTTGCTGCCTTTCTCTCAGCTGCCTTCTCATAATCCAATCTTTCAGCTTTCAGCTCGAGATAGCCCGAATAATTAGCCGTATATCTGTATGCATTTCCTTTATCGATCTCAATAATCTGATTGGTCACTTCATCCAGAAAATATCTGTCATGCGTAACCATAAGAATAGCGCCTCTGTAATGATTAAGAAAGTCTTCCAACCACTCGATCATTTCAGAATCAAGGTGGTTGGTCGGCTCATCCAGGATCAACAGATCGGCAGGGGTAAGAAGTGCAGCAACAAGAGCAGCCCTCTTCTTCTGTCCACCGGAAAGAATTGAAGGACTGCATTCAGGATCATCTATTCCCATTTTAGCAAGATTTGCTTTTATTTCACCCATCTTATCCCAGTGATCGCCACCGGCATAGATTGCATCTGTTATGTTCTCCAAAAGCGTTTTATTCATATCGAATTCGGGATTCTGTGGAAGATAGGATATTCGGATGTCATTTCCCATAACAACCTTTCCATCATCTACAATTGTCTTCCCCGCCGCAATAGCCAGAAGAGTTGACTTTCCCGTTCCGTTTGCTCCTACAACGCCTATCTTATCAGCGCTGTCTATACCGATGCACACATCGTGAAGCACCGGTTTAGACATATAAGTTTTAGAAATATTTTCAAGATTTAAAATATTCAAATTAATAACGCTCCAAAAATTAATTCGGGTTCTTCATATCTCTAAGGATAATATACATTTAAAAACTGCCCGTCTATAGCACTTATTATTCCTATTATCTTTAAAGAACCTCCGCCTTCTACAAATCCGACCCATGAAGGTATCAGATCATATTTGCCATTACCATCCTCGATAGGATAATACAGCATTTCTAACCAGACAAACTCCACCTTACTCGTGGTAATATTCGTTTGAGAAACATCTACATTCTTTATCATTTCTTCCTCAAACTTTTTCATAGCTTCATCAAATTTCATAATCGGGACATTGTCTGACAATTCCTCTTCGTAGTTATATTGGGTACAAACACTAAATCCAAAAAGTCCGGAATTATTTATAAAGAATTGACTTCCTCCCGCCTCTGCGGCTCCAATGTCTTGTTTTAATGATGGAGTAATAACCTTTTGATTACCCAATGTATTATAAAATGACACACAGTATCCATCAAGCACAGCTCCCGGAAGATTTGAATCACTTAGAATATCTTCATTATAGTAGAGTATTTCACTCCTGCCTTCTTCAGCATATTCTCCGATTATATGATACCCTAAAAACATACTTGTTGCGAATACGATCTCATTTCCCGGAATATCCACAAAGTAATCATCATGCATTGGCTTAACTACGCAATCCACGATTTCTTCATCTGTTAAAGTACATTTATTCGGTCTGTCAGCCATTACAGTTTTTGTATCAATAGCTGACGTATTACCTTTTGTTTCATCATACGCGAAAAACTTTCCTGATTGATCTGTAAATCCCATTGAATCCATATCGAGATTACCCGAGATTTCACCATAACTCTTTGGATAAAGAGCAATTGACTTTTCATGTCTTTTTTTGTTATATGAAACCATGAACTGATATTCTATACCATTGTGTGTTCCCTCATAAATATGAATATAGTAGTCATCTTTTTCAAGCCACGGTTTACACTTTTCCGATTCGGGATCAAAATCTTCTTCATTATCAAATAACACATTCTTATAAGCATTTATTATATATTCCGAATCTCCCTGATCAACACTAAGCTCGCTTCGTTCATCTTTATTCAAAGCCTCTCCGGTACCACCGAAGACTTTTTCAACCATCTCATCCTCATGAACATCCTTTTCTGTTATTTCGGAAACCTTATATGTTGGCATTCTATCTGAATCAGTTACCGTATACTCTATATTAATACCGGCAGGGTTTCCTCCCAGTGTGAAATCTTTGGCATA
>JAFZXD010000253.1 GCA_017616955.1 Eubacterium sp.
TATGAGAGCACATAGCCTTACTGTGACGGAAAAAATGGTGGAATACGGAGATTATTCCTCTAATGTTGACAATCTGGTTGAGAAGCTTCTGGATAATAATCCGGGTGCTGAAGCTATAGTATCTGCTAATGATGAGATGGCTATCAGCATATACAATGTATGCAGAAAGAGGGGACTTGCCCCCGGAAGAGATATAGCAGTAACCGGATATGATGATGTGGACTTTGCTCAGCGTATGGATCCTCCGCTTACAACGGCTAATCAGGATGGACTGGATATGGGATATCGTGCGCTTAAATGTGCGGTTTCTCTTTGCAAGGATCCTACAAACCCGATAAAGATGAAAATACCGGCTAAGTTTTTGAAACGTCAGTCCTGCGGATGTAAGATGCAGAGCTTTGACGAAGAATTGGAACTGTCTGATATACTGGCCAAGATAAAGGGGTCTGATGACGTGACTCAGATCAAAGAGGCTGCATCGGCTGCTGCGGAAGGCTCGTATAAGAGTGTGGTTTCCGAGGAAGACAGAACTAACGGTAAAGAATTTTTTGAGTTTTTGATCTCATCGTTTTTAAAGTTAAAAGAAAATTCAGATTATGACAGAAAAGAGATGACTGACGAAATATTATTACGTGCTCAGAATCTCTGTATAAATGAAGGCGATAAGAATCTGGACTTTTCAGGTTTTATCAGATCATTTCAGCAGGTAATGCGTTTCTTTATGGAAAACGAGAAGGATGTCGATATATTGGTTCTTCTTGGACGGGTTCTTGAGATAACGGATAATTATATAACATCATTTGTTATGAGAAATGATGAAGAGAATATAATGATGCTGCTGAAGAAGAGCTGGGCGGCACCGGCATCTATTAAGTACATGATAGATAAAGCCGATGATGAGAATGCATTTAATCGTATGGCGCTTGAAACGGCAGTGGATCAGGGCGCGCGAAGTGCTTACCTGTATCTTCTTCCGAAACCTCTTAAATGTGATAGAAAAGAGGAGTTTAAGTGTCCTGAAAGATTAGAGCTGGTGGCTGAATATACTGATGATATTGTAAAGGTTTATGATAAGGGTGAGCGACCGATAGTAACGAAGGAAAATGGATTCGCATCGCTTTATCCTGATTCATCAAAACATAACTATGTTGTATTCCTGCTTTTTGCAAAGGAATACCAGTACGGAATAATGCTCTGTG
Organism: Eubacterium sp.; assembly: GCA_017616955.1. GTDB lineage: Bacteria > Bacillota > Clostridia > Lachnospirales > Lachnospiraceae > Eubacterium_Q. The sequence goes on from JAFZXD010000253.1 coordinate 1,200, forward strand.
AGATTGATGATACATCTATAGGTCTTTTATACGGAGTTACTCTTCAGATCAGTACAGCGAAAGCATATATGCAGATAAGTGAGCAGGAGAATGAAGCTAAGCAGCAACTGTATAATACATTGAAGGAACTCAGGGATAAAAATGAGATGCTCAGCTTTGTTTCATCGACTGATGCGCTCACCGGAATATATAACAGACGTGGATTTATTGAAAATGCAGTTGATGCAATAAATAAGCATATAGGTATGCGTGCGGCATTTTTCTTCTCAGATCTGGATCATCTGAAACAGATAAATGATGAGTTCGGACACCAGGAAGGTGACTTTGCTTTGGTACATGCCGCTGAGATCATTAAAGAAACAATTGAAAGCTTCGGACGTGATGGCACTGTTTGCGGTCGTATCGGAGGCGATGAATTTGTTTCATTTATGATCTGCGAGAATGATAACGATACTGAAGAAGTATTGGAACAGATGAAGTTGAGGTGCAAGGAATTCAATAAAACTTGCGATAAACCTTATTATGTGGAATTCTCTACAGGATGCAATCCATTTATCTGCAGGGAGGTTTTCTCTGTTGCTGAGTTGACCAGCCAGGCGGATGAATGTTTATACGAAGCTAAAAAAACGAGACGACAGAATATAGTTAAGTAGTATATGAGCAGATTATTTGACAAAGTAATAATACAAGTTCTTACGGTATTCGCCATGTGTTATATAACGCATGGCAATACCTTTCTTGTTGTTTTATATTCTTCTGTTATTCTGAACGGAGTAAACTATTATCTTATAAGCCGGGAAGATATGGATTTCAAGATCGATCTCAAGGATTTTAAGGAAAGCTGTGCTTTTGTATTGGAAATACTTGTGGCACTTCTCGGACTGTTCTATCCTCCGGCAGTTATTTTTATTCCCATCAATATGTATGATATAGTGAGATCCAGAAACTATTATGCAGCCGGTATTTCGGTCATCGGTCTCATAAAGTATTCAAATGCCTCTGATATGAATTCGAGATTGTTTTTGTATGTTCTGACGATCACTGTTCTTTCTGTAATGCTTGCAGTTTATACGGAAGAGAAAAATGTGGTAAAGAAAGAATACAGAAGACTGAGAGATGATTCGGTTGAGAAGAACACACTTCTCAGGTCACAGAATACAGAACTTATCAAGGCGAGAGATACTGAAATATATAATGCACAGCTGTCTGAAAGAAACAGGATAGCAAGAGAGATACATGATAATGTCGGTCATACGTTGTCCAGAGCTATACTTCAGATGGGGGCGCTTCTTGCAATTCATAAAGAAGAACCTGTTCACAGTGAACTGGAGGGAGTAAGACAGACCCTTGATGATGCTATGAACAATATCAGATCAAGTGTTCATAATATGCATGATGATTCCATAGATGTGAAGTCAAATATAACTCAATTGGCTGAACCGCTGAAGAACAGATTTGTTCTGCATATGGATATCGATATAGGGAATGATACGCCTCGTCAGATTAAGTATGCCATAATAGGTATTACAAAAGAGTGTATCTCGAATATTATGAAACACAGTCATAATACTGATGTTGATATAAGATTAAATGAGCATCCGTCTATGTATCAGCTCATCGTTCATGATTACAATTCCGATAACAGTTCGAACAATTCTGATAAAAAGAATTCGGGTGTGTCGGCAACGAGTGTTTTAAACGATCCGGGTATGGGGCTTGAGAATATACGCGGACGCGTGGAATCAACAGATGGAAAGTTGAATATATCAACAGATAATGGGTTTAGAGTATTTGTAACAATACCGAGGAAGGATATAGTATGAAGGTAGTTATAGTCGATGATGATAAGCTTGTAGCCATGTCACTTAAAACAATCGTTGAGTCGGATAAGGATATAGAGGTTCTTGCAACCGGGAACTCGGGAGCGGATGCTATAAAACTGTACGAGGAATATAAGCCGGACGTTCTCCTTATGGATATACGTATGGCGGGAATGACAGGACTTGAAGCCGGAGAAGAGATACTTGGAACACATGCGGATGCAAAGATACTATATCTGACTACATTTAATGATGATGAATATATAGTCAAGGCTCTGTCCATAGGTGCCAAGGGATATATAATAAAACAGGATTTCGATTCTATAGTTCCTTCGCTCAAAACGGTATTCAGCGGACAGACCGTATTTGGAAATGAAATAACGGAAAAACTGCCGGATATCCTGATGAAATCAACAACTCCTAATGATTCTCAGGGAAATAAAACCGAAAGTAGTGAAGCTGTGGATTTTTCATACGAATCACATGGACTTACCGAACAGGAATTCCAGATAGTAAAATGTGTTGCTGACGGTTTATCGAATAAAGAACTTGCCGACAAACTATTTCTTTCTGAAGGAACAGTAAGAAATTATATCAGTAATATACTTTCAAAACTGGATCTTCGTGACAGAACAAATCTTGCTATATATTATTATAAAACTATTAATAGATAAAAAACTTACTTGGAGGACTAAATGGGTAAAACAGAAGAAAATGTAAAAGAAGAAAGTACTATGAAAAAAGCGGCGGCAATGCTTTGGAAATATCTGCTGGGAGGAATTATCCCAACGTATGTTCTGACCTTTTTCCTGATGATAATGTCGTCTTATATAACAGCCACGATTGTAACTCTGCCTGTTGAAAAATTGAATCTGATACATGATGATAATCCGGTGCTTTCGACGGGAATGTCATATTTGGGTTCAATTGGAATGTGGGGTGCAATCCTTATAATATATCTGTTATTCAGACGTCAAAGAGCTTACCTGAAAAAGCTTATTCGTAAGATTAATAAAAGAACGGTTATATGCCTGATCATAGGACTATTTATAGGTGTTGGACTGAATATCACATGTATTCTGGCGGCAATCATTCATAAAGATATATATCTGTATTTTAATGATTTTAGTATACTGCCATGTCTGTTTCTTTTGGTGGCTGTATTTGTTCAGTCATCCTCAGAAGAAGTTCTGTGCAGAGGATTTGTTTACAGAAGAATTGAGACATTTTATAAAATGCCGATAGTTCCGATCATAGCCAATTCATTGCTTTTTGCGATACTTCATCTGCTTAACCCGGGAGTTACGGTCGTTTCGATCCTTAATATATTCCTTTGCGGAATACTCTTTTCAATCCTGTATTATTATACAGGTAATCTGAGTCTCTGTTATACAGGGCACATGGGATGGAACTTCTGTCAGAGTATAATATTCGGACTTCCAAACAGCGGTGTTGTAGTTCCGTATTCTTTTATGAAACTTGAAGCGTCAAATGCAAGAGACAGTTTTTTCTATAACTGTGCATTTGGTGTGGAAGGAACCGAGTTCTCGGTTATAGTCCTTTCGATAGCGTGTATTATTGTTATCATTCTCGGACAAAAGAAAATAATAAATAATGGAAATAAGTCAGAAGAAAACTGATAATAAGAAAAGCCCGGTATATACCGGGCTAAATTTTAGTGATAGTGATCGTCATCGTAGTCGTCAGCATAACCGTCATGGTCGTGATCTGACATGAATTCACGTCCGGAGATTCTCTTTCTCTGACGTTCTTCCTCAACAAGCTGTGAAAGCTGTTCTTTTACTTCTTTTGAATTCTTTATATTTTTTATCTCGAAACATTTCATGGTTTTATCAGAACTGTCTACGCTGATAGTCCCCAGACCGAAGATTCTCTGTGTGAATGATCTCTTAAGTGAGAGGTCGAGGATTCGGTATAACCTTATCTCATCTTCTTTGATACTTAAAACACCGGTTTTTATAAACAGTCTTTCTTCGTCAAAGCTGTATACTGTAAATGACCATGGGAGTCCGCACCAGTTTCTTTTTCTCTGCTTAAATAATAAATCGCCCATTTTTAACCTCCTGATATTCTTTTGATCTAGATATATCACTCTTTTAAGATACCCTAAATGAAGCTATGTTTCAACATAAAAGTTGCCATTTTCTCATTGATTTATTCATCAATAGTAGTTAGAATAGAAGTGTATGTGCTGATGTAAGTCGGCATTTTAGTGAACAATTATTTATTAGTTTGTAAAGGAGAAGTATTATGGCAGATTTGAATGATATCAAGAACCTTGCAGATAAGGCCGGAGATGTTGCCAAGAAGGCAGAAGACATGGCTAAGAAAGCCGGAATATCCGAGAAAGACATCAAGAACGTGACTGACAAAGTTGCAGATGTTGCAAAGGATATTATTGAGAAAAAGACCGGTAAATAAGTCGGGGATATGGTGTAGAAAAATAATTATAGGTTAAAGGGAGAGCGTATGATACAATGTCCAAACTGTGGGGGAAGTGTTGTTTTCGACATTGCCACGCAGCAGATGAAATGTCAATCATGTTCATCTTTGTTTAATCCATACGATTTTAAATACGGGAATGGTGCTGAGGAAAGTACTGAATATGACGTTACCGTGTTCAAATGTCCGCAGTGTGGTGGTGAGATAGCTTCAACTGATGAGACGGCAGCTGCTTTCTGCAGTTATTGCGGTTCTTCAAATGTTTTGGAAAGTCGTATATCAAAAGAGAAGAAACCTCAGCTGATTATACCTTTCAAAAAAACAAAACAGCAGTGTAAAGATTTATTTGCAAAGAAGGTGGGCAAATCTTTGTTTGCTCCGTCTGATTATAAGAACTGTAAAGTAGAATCGTTCAGGGGCATATACATGCCATACTGGATGTATGATATGTCTCAGAATGGTCAGGTATCCGGAAAAACTTCTACTTCGCACAGAAGCGGTGATTATATTATTACGGATCATTATTTCTGTTCCGGTAATCTTCAGGCAGTATATAACGGCGTCTCTTATGATGCCTCATCCACTTTTGCGGATGATATAAGTGGAGATATTGCTCCATACAGCGTAAAGGATATAACAACATTTACACCTTCATATCTGTCGGGATACTATGCGGATATAGCTGATGTTCCGATGGATGTATACGCAAGTTCTGCGAAAGAATCGGCTGAAAGCTTTTCTGCTGACTTTGTTAAGGCGAAAACACCTTTTGCACGTGAATTCGTGGAGAACGGGTTAAAGATTCCCACAACGGCAGTAAATGTAACCAGATCGGCTATGTTCCCGGTTTGGTTTATGTCATACAGAAGAGGAAACAGAGTGGCTTATGCTACCGTAAACGGACAAACCGGAAAGGTTTCGGCCGATATTCCGATAAGTATTTCGAAATATATAGTTTGTGCGGTGATAGCTGCACTTCTGTGTTTCCCGGTACTTCAGTTTTTATTTACAATAACTCCGCAGGTTATGATGATAGTTGCTTCGGTCATCTCACTGGTTGTTGCTATTATGTATAACGGAGAAATGAAGAAGATTCTGTCTATAGAGAATCATGAGGACGATCTGGGATATAAAGTAAAAAAAGGAATGGTGAATCCGAAGCAGGCTAAAAAACAGGCCTCCGGAAAGAAAAAAGGAAATGGACTCATGAATGTGGGTCAGGCAATAGGAATCGCTGTCTTTCTGTTTTTCTTCCTTGGAGTGGCCGGCACGATATTCGGAAGTGCTTTATCATCACTTACGTCCAGTTCACCGATGGGAAGAGCAGTGGTTATTCTCATACTTCTTGTGATAATAATCGGTGTTACGATCAGTGCAAATAAAAAGATCTCTCAGATGATCTACAAAAACGGTTTTGCTGCATCGATCTGGACAAGTATTGCGGTTGGAATCCTGTTTTTGGTTGCAGTGATAAATCCTGTAGCTGATATTTACTATTATATAGCTATAGCTGTTTCAATAGTCGGTATTTTACTGACACTTTTGGATATGATGCGATGCTTTAATCTTATGGCAATGCGTCCATTACCTCAGTTTAAGATGTATCAGGGAGGTGATGACCGTGCGTAAGATAAGTAAGGCATTAATGGCATTTTTATTAATATTTGCCATAGGACTTGGTACAGGTTTTATTTCGTATGCAGATAATCTGGATTCAGATGTCCAACTTGAGAAAGAGCGTTACAAAAACAGTGAAACAGGGTATCAATCCGTGATCATGGATTATGCGGACCTTCTTTCTGACGGAGAGGAGAACAGCCTTTTGGAATCCATGAATCAGATTACGGATTACGGTAATTGTGTGTTTATCAGTGTTAATGAGAATTCAAGAAGCACGGAAAGTCTGGCTTCCAGAGTTTTTAATACCAGATATGGCGACAATACGGTAAACGGAGTTCTGTTTATAATAGATATGCAGAACAGATATCTGTATGTTTATCATTCGGGAAATGCAGTCAGCAGCATCTTAACAGATTCACGATGCAACACGATTGCTGATAATGTATATAAATATGCATCGAACAAGGATTATTATACTTGTTCATGCAAAGTGTTTGAACAGGCGGGTACTATATTGAAAGGCGGAACTATAGCTCAGCCGATGAAACTGGTGAGCAATATTCTGCTTTCGATAGTTCTGGGAATGATTCTTGCGTACCTGATAGTTATGGCATCCTCCTCCTCGAAGAGAGCTTCTCAGGCGGAAATGCTTGCAGCTATTCAGTCATCACAGAATTTCTCTAATTTCAGGAAAGATTTTACCGGCCAGACTAGAAGATATGATCCACCAAGCAGTTCATCCTCAGGCGGAGGAGGCGGCGGAGGTGGAGGAGGCGGCGGAAGCTCAGGCGGAGGCGGCCACTCATTCTAATAAAATTCAAAGAGCGTCGCTACGACACTCTATATAAGGCTTATCATTAGGCCACAAATAAATCTTAATCAATCTAAGAGGGAAAAAGATGAGGAAGACGAAAGTAATATGTACAATAGGCCCTGCCAGTGCCAATGAAGAGGTGCTGAGAAAGCTCATTGAAGAGGGTATGGCGGTTGCGAGATGTAACTTCTCACACGGAACACATGAAGAGCAGAAGAAGAAGTTTGACCTGGTAAAGAAGGTCAGAGGAGATCTCAGACAGCCTGTAGCTATCATGCTTGATACTAAGGGACCTGAATACAGAATAAAGACATTTGAGAACGGCAGTATTGTTCTTGATGACGGAGATACATTTACATTTACAACCGATGAGATAATCGGTAATCAGGAGAGAGTATCTGTAAGTTATAAGAACCTTATAGAGAATCTCGAAGTTGGCGATACAATCCTTGTTAATAATGGTCTTGTTATATTCGAAGTTACCGAGATCAGAGGAAATGACGCGATATGTAAATGTATTGCGGGAGGAGTTTTGTCTGACAGAAAGTCTATGAACTTCCCTAATAAGGTTTTGGATCAACCTTTCCTTAGTGAACAAGATAAGAAAGACCTTCTTTTTGGAATCCAGAATGGAGCGGATTATGTAGCTGCATCATTTGTTTCGACTCAGAAGGACGTTCTTGATATGAGAGCGTTTCTTGATGAAAATGGCGGAAAAGATATAGAGATCATCGCTAAGATCGAGAATCGTTCCGGAGTTGAGAATATTGAAGATATATGTAAGATAGCTGACGGTATCATGATCGCCAGAGGTGATCTGGGTGTTGAGATACCGGGAGTTGAGGTGCCTTCGGTTCAGAAGTTCCTTATATCCAAATGCCGTATGCTCGGAGTTCGAGTTATCACTGCTACAGAGATGCTTGAATCTATGATCAACAATCCGCGTGCTACAAGAGCTGAGATATCTGACGTGGCTAATGCGGTATATGACGGTACTTCAGCGGTTATGCTTTCGGGAGAGACTGCATCAGGTAAATATCCGGTTCAGGCTCTTAAAACTATGGTTGAAACCATTGAATTTACCGAGAGTAAGATCCATTATAATAACAGATTCAGAAAAGCAGATTTTGAAGTTAGAAGCACACTTGATGCTGTATCTCACACAGTATGTACACTTGCTATCGACCTTGATGCAAAATGCATTATAGTGAATTCACTCAGTGGAAGAACTGCGCGAATGGTCAGCCGATTCAGATGTCCTGTTGATATCATCGGTATGACAACTTCTGCGAAAGTTTGGCGTAAGCTTAACCTCAGCTGGGGTGTAACTCCGGTTATGTGCGGAGTATATGACAGTATGGAAGAGATGTTCCAGAATTCGGTTCAGGTGGCATCTGAAGCATTGGGCCTTCGAAAAGGCGACAATGTAGTTATAACCGGTGGCATGGTAAATGGTGTCAGCGGTAATACAAACCTTGTAAAGGTAGAAACTATAGAGCGCGATTTCAAAGCTTGATAAATGCGCTAAAATATATAAAGAAAGAAGGTGATGAATATGGAACATGACAGTAGTAAGCCCAAGGCGGAAGTTCACTTGTGCATAAAGAATGCTTATACTGTAATTCGGAATAGTTCCTGTTCATCGCTTTTTTTGATGGTTTGTTCGGGAATATAGATTTCTTCACCTTTTTTGAAGGTATCTCCGAGTTGCATGATGAGCGGATAAAGTTTGAAAAACAATGCGACACGGAGGTAACTGAAAGATGGAAGAGAAAAGAATTCAGGTAGAAGAAGTGATGGAACTTCTAAAGGAGAGGAAGTTTTCTGAGCTTAGATCGAGGCTTAGTGAGATTCAGCCTATTGACGTGGCTCAGATATTGGGCGAAGTGCCTGATGATAAACTTCTTTTGCTTTACAGAATTCTTCCCAAAGAGGATGCGGCAGATGTGTTCTCTGAGATGGAACCTGAAGAACAGGAAACTCTTATTCGTGCATTTAATGAGCGCGAGATTCGGGAAATTCTCGAAGAAATGTATATAGATGATGCCGTTGACCTTGTTGAGGAGATGCCGGCTGTAGTAGTCAATAAGATATTGAGACACGCATCGCCCGAAACTAGGAAAGAGATAAATGAGCTTCTGAATTATCCGGAAGACAGTGCGGGTTCCGTAATGACAACCGAGTATATGAGTCTCAGAAGCGATATGACGGTTGCGGATGCATTTGAA
>JAFZXD010000254.1 GCA_017616955.1 Eubacterium sp.
AGAAATCATTGAAGTAAATGAAACAATGGTGGGATGCGAATCTGAGAAAGAAGAAGCGAAAGACACTTCATATGATGAAGATGAAGAAGAGAATGAATATATCGAAGGCCGTGATGATTATATAGCACTTATTGATACAGGAGCGGACGGAAGTAATGTTACTAATCAGATATCGGTGATCGGAGATATTGTATCAGATGACAACGGTCACGGAAGTAAGATGGCTGCAGCAATAGCTGCAGTCAATCCTTTGGCCAGAATCCTATCTATAAAAGCACTTGATAGCAGTAACAGGGGAAAGCTGGCTGATATATATGAAGCAATAGAATATGCCATATCCGAAAATGTATCTGTTATTAATCTATCCATATCAAGTCTGGTAAGTACAGAAAGCGATATCATACAGAAAGCTATAGAGGATGCTTCAGCCGCAGGTATAACTGTGGTAGCGGCTGCAGGTAATAAAGGAGCCAGTGCATCATACTATACACCCGGCAATATACCTGAAGCATTAACTATAGGAGCATGTGATAATAATGGTGATCGAATCAGGACATCGAATTATGGTCCTTGCATTGATTACTATGCAGTAGCTGATACCACCTCTATTGCAGCAGCCAGATTTACCGGATATCTATCTTTATACGGAATAAACGGTATCGGAAAAGTCAAAGAGATATATACCAGAGAGACAGTTGAAACAGAAGAAAAAGAACCGGGTGCTATTATAGAAAGAAATAATTCAGATACTGCTACGAACACAGACGCTAAGGTGAAGGAAAAACCGATTAAGGGAGCCGGAGAAGGAACAATAGCTATCACAAACGGATCCGATGGAACGAATTATCTTAACGTAACGAGAATTTCGGGAGATAACTATAAGTATTCAATTGGAACAAATCAGGGTACATTTTACGTTTATTGTATAGATCCCAGTCTTATAAATCCGGATAATGAGGCGAGTTATACATTTAAACAAACACCACTTGAATCATCTGGAGTAGTTTATAAGAGAGAGCTTACAACAGCACTATGGTATGGCCTTCACTACAGCAAAAGCGGAATACAGAGTTACAATGATTTTATAAAAGCTATAGGTTATTATTCTTCGGAAAATGACCTCTATAATCAAACACATTATACGGCTGCTTATGCGGCAGGTGGTGTTGGTTACAGTAAGACGGCTTATCATGCAAAGGATACTTATGACAGGATGATGAGCTGGATTGAGAAAGCCGACCCAAACAAGGACGGTAAGTTTTATGTAGATACAGACGGAAATGAAGGAGATGCAGGTTCCGACGCTGAGAAGAAGTTTTACGCAGGTAATGGTTACAGAGTTTACTTTGATTATAAGGGAGAGGATGTAAATAATCTGAGTTTTGCATTTGCAAGTCAAAGTAATGCCAATGATGATGCTAGTTATAACGTTAAAGTAAAAACTGAAGAGACAAAGTCGGATTCTACTTACGGATCGGGGCAGATAACAGAATGGCTGCGTTTAATTCCAAAGAATTCCAAGCCTTCTTCGGATGTATGGGCAAATGTTTCAACAAGAATTCCTGTTCCGTCAAAGGGAAAAATATTTGTAGATGAAAATGGAAATGGAAAGATTGATAAGACGTATACAAGCGGAAGTGCTGTAATATGGGGTAATTCCAAGTTTAAGATATGGATAAATGACAAAACCAGCAAAGGACGCTATACCTCGGGAAGTTGTTTGAACAGCACTATATTTGCTCAGCCTTGGGTAGCATATACTTCAAACTCTAAAGCACAGAGACTGGCATATCTTTATATACCTCAGTGTTCTTCAATGCTCAACTTTTACTGGAACGGATATGTTCCGGTGGAGAGATATGTAGCTATTCAGAAGATAGATGTCAATACCGGTAATCCGATTAACGGAGTGACATTTGTTCTAAGTCATAACGGTGATAAGGCAAGATTCGCATCGAACTATGATTCGTCAGCATCTATAAAAATAGGAAATGACACAATCAAAGGATATGCATCTGCGGTGACAAAAACAGTAAAGGTCGGAAATAAGGAATACAAGGGAGTTGCAATATTCAAGTTTATTGATCTTCCGGAAAATAAAGAATATGGTTTCAGATTCCTTGAGGCGTCTGCACCGGAACCTTACAGAAACATTGATGGCAATCTCAGTAAATCGGCTACCGATTTTAAAACGATTAAATCTGATGGAACAAAAACTTTTATCCTGAGTACTTACGGAGAGGATAATACAGACAGAAATGCAGCGATAATAAATGCATTGGGATACAAAGTAAGAAACTATAAACCTACATATATAAAGCTTAATAAGTCTTCAGCAAATACATCAGTTACAAACGGAAATCCGAATTATTCACTTGCGGGTGCTACATATAGATTATACAGAACAAAAACAGATGCAGATAATAATACTAATCATATCCATGAATTTGTTGTAAATGCAGAAGGAACTTCTGAGGCATGGAAGATGCCGAGTTCGTATATGAATACAAATGATGAGGGGATATTAAAAAATACGGAATTCTATTA
>JAFZXD010000255.1 GCA_017616955.1 Eubacterium sp.
AACGTCTTAGCAACAAGATTTAAAGACAGAACTATAACTATTGCCGATATTAAAACCATAAATGATACCATCATACTAATATATAATGTGGTATGATCATCGCCGTTTTTAATCTCTTTAATATTGTCGTTACATTCCACTATCTTATCACCATACATAGCTTGTACGTTTCGAACCAGCCTTTGGGTATTCTCAAGAGAATGATCTGTTACAAAAACTTCTATTCTATTTTTATACGGCTTTCTGTTAAGATTCTTTGCTCCTTCTTCGGTAAGTGACAGATCATTTCCGACATTTCCCGCCGACTGTTCCAGTCCGGTGACCAGATAAGTACTTTTTACATCGCTATATGAGATTGTAACCTCATCTCCGATTCCAACTCCCATTTCCAATGCAAGAAATCCTCCCAAAGCGACTTCATTAGCATACTTAGGGCTTCTTCCTTTATAGATATTAACATGGGGCATCTTGAACCAATCATCCGTACAAACTGCCGATGCCGTATTTCCTTCTACTGTTACTTGAAATTCATCTATCCAGTTTACTGTTTCCACCTCCGGAAGCTGTGATATCTCTCCTGTCAAGTCTTCCGTCGTATCTAATTTTATATCTACATCAGCAAACACCAGATAATAAAGTCTGTTATAATTCGCCCGATCACATATACCGTTGTAAAACAAAAATACAGCAAATGAAGTTACAGCACCTATTGCAGCCGTCGATGTAATAAGAACTATATTCTGCCATTTATTTCCCATTACAGACTTAAGTGCCATAACCCATGTAAGCGGCCCCTTTGTATTCTCAAGAGGAGCATAATTCTTCTTAAAATTATGGGATTTTATTCCAAATCTTATAGCTGTCACCGGAGCCAGCTCGGTTATTTTACCGGTACCGGAATAAGAAACAAAAATAACAGTTGCCGTAATCATCACAACAGTTATTATAGTGGATCCCTTCTCAAAACCGATATCCCATACCAAACCACTGTATCTCCTCATTTTTTCTTCAAAAACAGGAAGAACATTGTATGAAGCGATAATACCTATTACAGTAGCTACAAACGTTGTAAAAGTAAATTCACAGATCATCGACATTCTTATCTGAGTTGAAGTATAGCCTAATGCCTTCAAAGCCCCGATATTGATAATGTTCTGTTCGATACTGTTCGATATCCTGAAATATATAATGATCATGGCAATTACAGTTATTACTACGGAAATAACCACCAACATAGCCGCTATCATATTCTGCATATAAGTCAAGGTATTTATAACAGAATCAACACTTATGACCAAAGACTCTATGTTATTCTTACTGAATGTCTTGGACAGCCGTCCTATGGCACTCATAGAATCCTCTCCATCAGCCAGTTTTATATTATGAAATGTAAATTCATATTCACGAATCGAAGAGTCATCTTCTTTTAATTTATCGAAAAAATCCGGTGATACATAGGATACTCCCAAAAGATTGGAAAGAAGCCCCTCGTATATCCCCGCAACTTGAAATGTATAATACTTATCATTGAGCTTTAGAGATATATCATCTCCAAGTTTAGTATTAAAAAAATAGTTATTGTAATAGAGTGATATATATATTGGATTATCATATTCCTCATCCGACACTTCAATAAAATGAGGTGCTTCAAGTTTTGACCAGCCTTCATAAGGAAGAATAATCAGCTCCTCACTTAAAGATTCCTCTTTACCATCCGATTCCTTATCAGCTTCGGGACTCTCTACTTCAACCTGTTCAAATACTAACGGATAGGTATTATCATAGGATTCTATACTTCCGAATTGTGATACAATCTCCTCAGACTTCTCCATATCCTCAGACGTACTTTGATTTATCACCATCATGTCAGCCAGGTCATATTCCTTCTGCTTTTCCTTATGAAGAGTTCTGTAACCCAAAAAGATTGCAATACCGGTATGCATCGAAAAAACCGCCAGAACCATGATCAAGCAATATGTAACCATATGGGACAGGTCATTCTTGAAGTTGGCTTTAAGAAGTTTTATTACCATCCCATCTCTCCTAAAAATCTTTTTAGTTTCTCATGTCTTTCTGTATTTCCCGAAACATACGGACCAAGATTACATTCACCACATATAGCACCGTCTTTTAGGAATATGATCCTATTAGCTCTTCGGGCTGTTTTTACATCATGAGTTACCAATACAATCGACTGTCCGTCACGATTAAGTTTCGTAAGTATATCAAGTACGGTATTACTGTTAACGCTATCTAATGCTCCGGTAGGTTCATCTGCAAATATCAAGTCAGGTTTATTTATAACAGCTCTTATTATCCCGACTCTCTGAGCCTCTCCTCCGGAAAGCTGATTCGGAAATTTCTTCCATTTCTTTTCATCAATCCCAACTTCGCGAAGATACTCTTTTGCTTTTTTCACCAGCTTTATTTTATTTTGTTTCACAAGAAGTCCCGCAGCCAGAACATTATCCAACACACTCATGGTTTCAATAAGGTGTATCTGTTGAAATACAAACCCGCAATGTTTTCTTCTGAATATAGCCAACTGATCACTGCTGAACTCAGTTATGTCTTCGTCGCAGAATATGACCTTACCCAGACTTGCCTTATCCATTCCGGAAAGCGCATAAAGAAGGGTTGATTTTCCCGCTCCGGAAGCGCCCATGATAACAGTAAAATCCCCCTCGTATATTTGTAAATCCATATTCTTTATTACATGTTGCTGAACTCCGCTCGTTGAAAATGATTTACATAGCTTTTCAGTTTTGATTATCGTACTTCTTTCTTCCATTTTTATATCATGCCAGCCTGAAACTCAGAATGACTCTGAAACCTCCGTCTGCATTTGTCACCTCAAGACTTCCCTGCATATCCTCCATTAGTTCTTTACTGATATATAATCCAAGACCGGCTCCCTGTTCTTCAGAAGCATTTGAGCCTCGCTTATATTTTTCGGTTATCATATTCAGTTCTTCCGAAGGTACACCGCCTCCCCTATCAGTAATACTGATATGAAGACTGTCAGTATCGGTTACTCCTTCTACATATATATCGGTATCTGCATATTTGTATGAGTTATATATTATATTACTGAAAATCTGACCGACTCTGACCTTATCGCACATCACGATACATCCGGCAACATCTACCACTGCCAGGCGATTCTTGTAATCCGATGCACGGAGAATCTTTTCCAGTTCTGTACTTTCTATCTCCGAAGTATTTATCTCAAGTCTCTCAAGTTCTTCAAGTGTTGAAACCAAGAGATCTGAAATAAGTCTGTCTATCTGGTCGGCTTTGTCTCCTATTGCAGTCAGTTTGTTCTTTACCGGTTCTCTGTCTTCTTTCACGCTAAGGACCTCTGACATAGCTTTTATAGAAGCTACAGGAGTCTTCAGATCGTGACTGAGCTGTGCCACCAGTTCCTTCTTACTTATATTTGCCTGCAGTTCCCTGTCCTTTGAAAGCGCCAATTCCTCACGCATTATATCGAAGCTTTCGGTAAATGCACCAAATACATTTCCCTTATCTATCTCAAGAGGTTTGTCCAAGTCACCGGATGCTACAGCCGTAGCAAATTCCTTCATACTGTCAAATGGCTTTACAACTCTTATGTATATCCAAATAAGCCCCAAGATAAGGAACAGAAAAACCAGTGCAGCAGATGTCATATACTGTCTCGTATACTTTGCAACTATTTCATCTTCCAGGGTCAACATGTTATTATAAATGATAAGTTTCCCAACTACCTTGTCATCCACAACAATATCTCTGATAGTATCTCTTTCCTCTGTAGCCTTTACTATGGAATCCACATCCCAATAGTTGTCTTTATATATGAGGTTCCCCTTGCTATCCAGAACCGCATATCCGAAACTGCAATTCGGGTATTCAAAAGACTTCCCCCAATTCTGCTGAATCTCGGATATGAGCCCATTTACCTCAACAACATCTAGTTTTGAATTCCTTTCCACTTTTTTCATAAGAAATGAAATACCCGGAACAAACAAAACTATAAATGAACATATTGTAAGAAAAACAATAAACTTTTTCATTCTTTAAACATTATTCCCAATCCTCTTACTGTTTTTATAAACTTAGGATTGTTTGAATCCTCCTCAAGTTTTTCCCTTAAATGTCTGATATGAACATTCAGCGTTCCATCAGAAACAAAACAATCATCCCATACATTATCGAATATTTCATTTTTGGGAATAACTCTGTTCTTATTCTTTACCAGATAGTGCAGAAGTCTATATTCCATTGCTGTCAGATTCACCAGTTCGCCATCTTTATAAACTGTGGATGCATCCATATCAATCTTGACATTACTGAATTCATACACGACATGTTCTTCCGCCGGTACGGAACGTTCATATCTTTTCAGAACAGCCTTTACTTTGGCGAAAAGAACACTGAGCGAATATGGTTTTGTTATGTAGTCGTCACCTCCGATATTAAGCGCGATCACCATATCATCATCGCTTGACCTTGCACTAATGAAAAGTATTGGAACATCCATAGTCTCTCTGAATTTTTTACATAGCTCAAATCCTGATATTCCATCCTTACCTTCAAGATTTATATCCAGCAGGATTAGCTTTGCCGTATTTGATTTAAAAAACTCGATAGCATCTATCGCCGCAAAAACACATTTGGCCGAAACGTCAAACATGTTGAAATATTCTGCAGTAGATTCCGCCAGTTCAACCTCGTCATCAACTATAAGTACACTGTAATCCATTTTTAACTCCTCATGAAATAGCTTTATAGTCCTCTATTTTACGACTAATGTACGAGTCAGTTTTATCAATCCGGCATCCGGTAT
>JAFZXD010000256.1 GCA_017616955.1 Eubacterium sp.
GCCGTTGAATCTGCTACGTATAATGCCGGAGCAAGATTTGTTAATATAGTTGAAGAACCTATAGCGGCTGCGATAGGAGCAGGAATAGATATAGTTAGACCTGTGGGTAACATGATCGTTGATATCGGTGGTGGAACTACGGATGTAGCAGTTATATCTATGGGTGGAGCTGTTGTTACTTCATCAATCAAGGTTGCGGGAAATGATTTCGATGACGCAATCATAAAGTATATCAGAAAGAGACATAACCTTCTTATCGGCGACAGAAGTGCCGAGGAAGTAAAGATTCATATCGGAACATGTTATAAGAGACCGGAGAACATTTCCATGGATGTCAGTGGTCGTAATCTTGTAACAGGTCTGCCGAAGACAGTAACTATCACATCTGATGAGACTGAGGAAGCACTCAGAGAGACAGTAGGTCAGATAGTGGAAGCTGTACATTCGGTTCTTGAGAAAACACCTCCTGAACTTGCTGCTGATATAGCTGACAGAGGAATAGTACTTACAGGTGGTGGAGCACTTCTTCACGGACTTGAACAGCTTATCGAAGAGAAGACCGGAATTACTACTATGACTGCGGAAGATCCAATGTCTGTTGTTGCAGTTGGTACCGGTAAATACATGGAGTACCTGGCTAATCAGGAATAAAGAACAAAACTTTTAGGGTAGAGGATTTCCTCTACCCTTATAGTGTCTTAGGGGAATGACCCATGGTAGTAGAGGGATATATTGACAAAATAATATATCAGAATGAAGAAAACGGTTATACGGTCTTTCAGGTGGAGACTCAGGACGGTGACGAGATAATGGTCGGAAATGTCCCCGGTGCCGCTGAGGGTATGTATATTCAGGCTGAAGGCGACTATGTCCATCATCCTCAGTACGACCTTCAATTTCAGGTGATGACCTGCGAACTCAGTATGCCTGATGATGCGGAAGGTATAACACGCTTTTTGGGTTCGGGAATCATAAAAGGAATAGGCGAAGCCCTGGCTAAGAGAATAGTAAAGAAGTTTCAGGGTGATACGCTTCGAATCATAGAAGAAGAGCCGGAAAGACTTGCTGAAGTTCGTGGAATATCCGAAAATATGGCTGAGAGAATAGCTGTAAGATACAGTGAGAATCGTTCTTACAGAAATGTTATCATGTTTCTTTCAAAATATGGGATATCCGTTAAGAATTCCATGAAGATATACAGTGAATTCGGAGATGAAGTATATAATGTAATCCGTACTAATCCTTATAAGATAGCGGATTACGTACCGGGAATCGGTTTTAAGACTGTTGATGATATAGCCATGCAGGCAGGTATTTCATCGGATTCGGAGTTTCGAGTTTCTTCTGCGATACTGTATATTCTCAGTCAGTCGATGTCTTACGGTCATATGTATATTCCGGAAAAAATGCTCGCCGAAAAGGCTTATGAGCTCCTGGCTTCGGATATGCCAAGGGAGGATTTTGATGAGAGAATGCATGATATCCTTCTGGATATGGCAATGAATTCGAAGGTGCTTCTTAAGGAAGAAGATGGTGAGACGATATGCTATCTCTACTGGAACTACAAACTTGAGCTGGATAGTGCCAGAAGACTTTTGGAGCTCAGATTTGACTATGATACGGAAGAGGAAGAGATAGAAGAAGTTATAGACCGCGTTGAGTCTGATGCAGAGATAGAACTTGCGCCGGAACAGAAGAATGCAGTGAAGCTTGCGGTGAGTTCGGGAGTATCCGTTATAACCGGAGGACCCGGTACCGGAAAAACTACGATCATCAACGCTATCATAAAGTATTTTGAGTGTCAGGCCAAAGTGGCACTTCTTGCTGCTCCGACGGGTAGAGCGGCAAAGAGAATAACCGAATCTACAGGTTATAATGCGCAGACTATACACAGACTGCTCGAGTTCTCGGGTGAACCTGGAGATGACGGAAGCAAGACCGTTCTGAGATTCGGAAGAAATAATGAGAATCCGTTGGAATGTGATGCGGTTATCATAGACGAGGCATCTATGGTGGATGCAAATCTCTTCTATGCATTGCTCAGAGCCATCAGTGAAGGAACAAGTCTTATCCTGGTTGGAGATACAGACCAGCTTCCGCCGGTAGGTGCGGGAAATGTACTTCATGATATAATAGCCAGTGATTGTTTTCCTGTAACTACTCTGAATAAGATATACAGACAGTCTGACGGAAGCAGTATAGTTGAAAATGCTCATAAGATACGTAACGGAGAACATCTAGAGATTAATAATAAATCAAAAGATTTCTTCTTTATCCCGAGAATGAACAGCGCAGATATAGCTGCGGAATGTAATGAACTGGTACTTACGAATCTTCCGAAGTATCTTAATGTTTCACCTCTGGATATAGAAGTTATAGCTCCGATGAGACATTACGAGCTGGGTGTTGAAGAACTGAATAAACGTCTGCAGAGAACTATAAATCCTCCTTCGAAATCCAAGAGGGAGAAGGAAAAAGGAAGTGTTGTCTTCAGAGAAGGCGACAAGATAATGCAGATTAAGAACAATTATAAGATAGAATGGACGGTCTATACCGACAAGTCTAAAGGAATTGTCACCGAACAGGGAATCGGTGTATGTAACGGAGATATGGGAATCATTACGGAGATAAATGATTTCGATGAGACTGTTGAGGTTACATTTGACGACGGCAGAGTAGCTGTATATGAATACAATCAGCTGGATGAGTTGGAACACAGTTATGCTATAACAGTTCATAAGTCACAGGGTTCCGAATATAGCGCGGTTGTTCTTCCAATACTTACCGGACCACCGAAGCTGCTTAACAGGAATCTCCTTTATACAGCCGTGACCAGAGCTAAGAATATGGTTGTTATAGTCGGTAACCTGAATAAGATAAATGATATGATCGATAATACAACCGAACAGAAGAGATATACCGGTTTCTCGAAACGCATAGCGGAGATGGCAGAAGAAAGCGAGAAGCAGGAGTATATGTCATTCTTTATGGAGGACGATGAAAGAGAAACAGATCCACACATATGGGATTAAAAATATAAGTTTTAAAGACAGAGTACTTCCGCTGGTAACAGATATAATATTTCCGCCGAGATGTGTTATGTGCGATAATGTCATCTCGCCCGGGAAGAAATTGATATGTGATGAATGCGAAGGTGAACTTAAATATGTATTGGAGCCCAGATGCTTTAAATGCGGCAAGGAGGTCACCTCAGAAGAGGATGAATATTGCCCGGACTGCGAGAAGAGGTCCAGGAGCTTCGTCAGAGGCTTTCCTGTATTTAACTATGTTCCACCTGTATCTGATTCACTAATGGCTTTAAAATACCGAGGAAGACAGGAATACGCCGTGTATTTCGGACGGGTTATATCCGAAAAATACGGTACGGAATTTAAAAGACTGGGAATAGATGCACTCGTCAGTGTTCCCATATATAAAAAGAAATATGTTACACGAGGATACAATCAAGCGGCGCTTATAGCTAAGGAGATAGGCAAATGTACGGGAATAGTTTTCTTCGACAAGCTTCTTTTAAGAGTTGAAGAAACACCTCCCCAGAAGGAACTCTCCGATGAAGAAAGAGAGAAAAATATGGAAGGGGCATTTGCCATAGATAAGACGGTTGATAAGCTTCCTAAGACAGTGTTGCTCGTTGACGATATATATACAACAGGAGCCACTATAGAGGCCTGTACGAGAATTCTTCTAAAGGCAGGGGTAGAGAGAGTCTACTATACAAGTGTGGCGATTGGCGTAGGCAGTTAAGATAAGAGATAAGGAGAGTAAAAGATGGGTAAAACAAGACTTGCACTTATATTTGGCGGACAGTCCAGTGAACATGAGGTTTCATGCGTTTCAGGAGCGACGGTAGCCGGAGTTCTGGATAGAGAAAAGTATGATATAACATTTATAGGTATCACTAAGGAAGGTCACTGGATTCTTGTTGAGAATGAGGATGAGATAGCAGACAGACGTTGGGAGAGTGATATAACAGGAGCTCCGAGAGCATTTATATCTCCTGATACTGATAAGAGTCTGGTTATCAAAAGAGGAGATTCATTTGAAGTTAGAAATATAGATGTGGCATTTCCTGTTCTTCATGGATTGTTTGGTGAGGACGGAACGATTCAGGGACTCTTTGAACTGGCTCATATCCCATATGTTGGTTGTGGTCATCTTGCATCTGCCATTACAATGGACAAGTTCTTTACAAAGATAATAGCTGACAGCATAGGTGTTGCTCAGGCTGAATTTGTAGGCGTCAGAGCTTATGAGATAGAAGGTAGCGGAATGGATAAGGTAGTTGCCAGAATCGAAGCAGAGAGAGAGTATCCTGTGTTTGTAAAGCCTTCCTGTGCCGGATCTTCCAAGGGTATAACAAAGGCACACAACAGAGAAGAGCTTATCTCAGGATTAAAGCTTGCAGCTGAAAATGACAGTAAGATCCTTGTTGAGGAATCAATAAACGGTAGAGAGATAGAGTGTGCTGTATTCGGATACGGTGACAATGCATTTGCAACAGGAGTAGGTGAGATAGTTGCTGCTGCAGAATTCTATGACTTTGATGCTAAGTATAATAATGATGATTCCGAGACTATAGTTGATCCTCAGATTCCGGATGCTAAGAGAGATGAGATAAGAGAGAAAGCTCTTAGTATATTTAAAGCATGTGACGGATTTGGATTCTCCAGAGTAGACTTCTTCATAGAAGAGGGAACAGACAGAGTAGTATTTAATGAAATCAATACTATACCGGGACATACAGCTATAAGCATGTATCCTATGCTTATGAAGGCTGCAGGATATGAGATGGGTGAATATGTAGATAAACTTATCGAGATGGCATATAAAAGACACGATTACCGTTAATCGGTTAAATACTTTACGGATAAAAAGAAAGGACTTAAAGCACACAGCCTTAAGTCCTTTCTTTTTTAATCATCTTTTATATCATATTTATTCAGCCTTGGTAAAACGAGCACAAATGATACCACAAGTATTATCAGTGATATAACCATCGATGCAACAGCAACAGGTACATTGATGAACTTGAAGCAGTTTATCACATAAAGTGAACCGTTTATTATCATATGCAGGAAGATAGATGGTATTAACGATCTGCTTCTGACGCATATGACTCCCAGGAGTACTCCAAAGATCATGGCATATATTCCCTGGATTACGGAACCATGGTAGATTCCGAACAAAACTCCTTGAAGAATTATGGCAGAGCCGAGATTTTTAACAGCTCCGCTGGCATAGTGTAATGTAAGTCCTCGGAAGACTATCTCCTCCCCGATAGGCGCGAGAACTATTACTGTAAACAGATATAAAGGATTGGTTATTGACGTAAAGTTTTTAATCATTATGTTATAGGAAGACAATACTTTCGGCATAGCTTTGGTTAAGACATAAAGAAAGCTGTCTGTCGAGACCTGTATTGCAAATCCTAAAATGATAAGTAGAATAAAAACCAATATTGAAAATCTGAAACGTAGATTCGGATAGAAGTGATCGTCCGAAGTATTTCTCAGATAGTATAACCATATACCGCAGAATATAATCATCAGAGAAAAACGCAGAAGATTGAAGATACATTCATTTACGGCAGCTCCTGATGAATCACTTACTCGTGTTAATCCGAGCATAACTGTTATCGCAAAAGATGCGAAGTACGATATGACGGTTATAACAAGTGATACAAAAAGAGGTAATAATGATTTAATAAAATCTTTCATTTATACTGTGATCTTCTTTTCTCTGTCACGCTTTTTCTTTTCAGCAGCCTTCTGCTTCTTGGATTCTTCCTTATCTTTCTTAGCTGCTATCTCATAATCAAGCTGCTTCTGATATTCAGCCTGCTTCTTGAGCATTCTTTCACGCATTGACTTCTTACGCTTAGGAGCATTTTCAGCTTCCTGCTGCTGCATCTTCTTAGTAGACTTGTGAAGTACCTTTACGCTTGTGATATAGATTCCGCTGAGCATGGCTTTTACTTCACCGTGCTGAGGAACATCATCATAGATTCCTTCATCACATATAAGAGTGACAATCTGTGGACCAACCTTAGCTTTTACAATAGGAAGCTTAGCTTTCTGATAACGCTTTGGTGCCTGCTCCATAACTGATTTTGGAAGGCCGGCATCTTTCATAGGCATGATCTTCTTATCAATGATAAAAAGTGTTGCAGCCTGTGATGCAGCATTAATCTGCTCGCGCTGCTCCATCTGTTTTTTCTGCATCTTGTTTCCAACGATGTAAAGTGCAATGATTGCACCAATGAGAACAACTGTGACAATAATGGATATTATCACGCCGGTGCTAATAAGTATCATAATTTTACTCCTTAAAATATATTATTTTTCGCTGTCAAGCATTGTACGGATCTTATCCGGGATGCTTGAGTAAAACTGTTTTCTTTCCGCAGCATCCATCTCATGAGGATAGAATGGTTCGGAGAATTCCACAGTGACTTTGCATTTTTTGAGTCCGAGTGGTTTGTTGTTCTCAAGGATGTTATCAAATCCTGTGAGAGCACAGAGGACCATAGGACTTTGGGATTTTTCGGCCATACGATAACCACCGGTTTTAAACGGAAGTAACTCTTTGCCGTGATTTCTGGTTCCTTCAGGGAAGAGTCCGAGTGAAAGACCTTGTTTCATATATTCTGTTCCTTGGTTGATAGTTTTGAGACCTTCACGAATATCTTTTCTGTCAAGGAAAAGACTTCCGAGATCTGCAACCCACCAGCTGAACAGTGGAACTTTCTTGAATTCTTTCTTTGCAATGAATCCAAGAGGTCTGTCCGATATAGCCTGAAGAATAATGATATCAAAGTAGCTTCTGTGATTTCCTAAGAAGAGGATACCCTTGTCGGATGGGACTTTTGAAAGATTTTCAAGTCCTTTTATCTCTATCTCGGTTCCTGCCATGTTAAGCAGTCCTTTGAAGAAGCTCTGAACAAATTTCCAGCATTTTTGCCAGCTCTTGTATCTGTTAGTTTTTGAAAGAATCCAAAGATATAAGTGATACGGCAGACAGAAGATGACTGCTATAACCACATATATCAATGCGGCGAATAGTTTAAACATATTTCAAATACCTTTGTAAATAAATTATAGAATGATGTTATCTTCCAAACATCGTTGCTGTTTCATATAGTCTTTTTGCAAGGGGACCGGTCAGGTCTTCTTCTTTGTAGCGCCATGACCAGTTACCTTCTCCAATTCCCGGAGTGTTTAGTCTTGCCCAGGAATCAAGTTCGAGAGCATCCTGCAGAGGAACTATCGCCATAGTTGCAACCGAACCGAAGCAGGCACGTATCATTACCCAGCATATATCGCTGGCGTCTGTACTGAAATATCTTCTCAGCTTGTCTCTTGATTGTTCAAAACAGTTTTTATACCAGCCGAGAGTAGTATCGTTATCGTGTGTACCGGTATAGCATACGCAGTTTCTTACATGGTTGTGAGGAAGGAAGTTGTTCTCGTCAGGATTTTCAAATCCAAACTGAAGTATCTTCATTCCCGGGAATCCGAACTTATCTCTGAGAGCAACTACGGATTTATCAATCTCACCCAGGTCTTCGGCTATGATAGGCATATGATAACCGAGTGTGGATTCAAGCAGGGTAAAGAAATTTTCACCCGGTGCTTTAAGCCATTTTCCCTTAACTGCTGTAGGC
>JAFZXD010000257.1 GCA_017616955.1 Eubacterium sp.
AAGCTCAGCTATATCAGGATTCTTCTTCTGAGGCATAATAGAACTTCCTGTGCTGTAAGCGTCGTCTAGCTCAACGAACTGATATTCATTTGAATTCCAGATTATAATCTCTTCTGAGAATCTTGATAAATGCATGCTTATGGTAGAAAGAGCAGAAAGGAGTTCGATAACATAATCTCTGTCTGATACAGAATCCATACTGTTAAGTGTAGGACCTGTAAATCCAAGAAGCTCTGCAGTGAGTTCTCTGTCGAGCGGATATGTAGTTCCTGCAAGAGCACCTGCTCCCAGAGGACATACATTCATGCGGTCATATATATCAGAGAGTCTTGAATAGTCTCTCTTGAACATTTCCATATAAGCACCTGCGTGATGCGCAAATGTAACAGGCTGAGCCTTCTGAAGATGAGTAAAGCCAGGCATATATGTGTCCAGGTTATCCTTCATCAGAGAGTGAACTGTCTCCATGAGTTCTTTAATAAGCTCTTTGATATTTGTTATCTCGTCTCTTGTGTAGAGTCTCATATCAAGAGCAACCTGATCGTTACGGCTTCTACCTGTATGAAGCTTCTTACCTGCGTCGCCGATTCTGTCTATAAGATTAGCTTCTACAAAGCTGTGCACGTCTTCGTATTCTGAAGTTATCTCGAGCTTTCCGTTCTCTACATCGCTGAGTATAGTCTTGAGTCCTTCAATGATCTGAGCTGACTCTTCCTCAGAGATGATACCGGTTTTCCCAAGCATAGTAGCATGAGCGATGCTGCCTGTTATATCCTGCTTAAGGAAACGCTGGTCAAATGATATAGAAGCATTAAAGTTATATACAAGCTGGTCGGTTTCCTTGGTGAAACGACCGCCCCAAAGTTGTGCCATAGTGTCTTACCTCATTCTTTTTTATATTTTAAACACTTCAACATTGTAATGCATTGAAATAATAGTAGCAAGTGGAAAATTATATACAGTCCGCTATAAAGTATGATAAGATGGTTAAAGATTATCACTTTTAATAGTAAACCGAGTATTAAACCGGATATAACACCGGATACAACGATTGCGGAGAAATGCAGCATTGAGACAGTATTTTAGGCAGTATAAAACAGGTAAGAATAGTATATTAGATAGATTAAAAACAGTTCTTTTGACATGCGTATTGTTATGTCTTTTTTTGCTGTCCGGCTGTGACAAGACTGAGGAAACTCTCGAGAGTTACGAGCTTGTAGTGGCGAAGGTAAATGCAGAGATAGCCAACGGTACGGACGGGTATATAACTCTGAATATTACCGGCGATGTATCCGAAGAAGACCTGAGCAACATAAATTATTCCATAGATACTATGAAGGGAAATGTAACATCCATCACGACTTATAGGGAGAAGTCCCTATCTGACAGCAGGAAGGTTAAGATAAATATCGAAAGATCTGATGCGATGTATGTCTATGATCATATTTTAGAAGGTAGGGAGATTCCTCAGGATAAACCGAAGGCAAAGGAACTTTCGGACGTATGTGAGAGCCTCCTTAAGAAATTGATCAAACCTGGAATGACAGATTTTGAAAAGGAACTAGCCATCCATGATTATATAGTAGAAAACTGCAGTTATGGACTTAGTAAAGATAGAGATGATACGGAATATACCGCTTATGGCGCTCTTGTTAATAAAACTGCTGTCTGTTCGGGATACGCATCTGCTATGAATCTGCTCTTGAATTGTTCGGGCGTGGAATCCGAGATTATCAGTGGTAAGGCTCAGGCTATGGGTTCTTCTGAAGAAAAGATAGAGAATCATGCCTGGAATCAGGTGAAGCTGGGCGGAGAGTGGTACAATCTTGATGTCACTTGGGATGATCCGGTAGGAGATAAGGCAGAGCTTTCCCATGAGTTCTTCAATATTCCCGATTCTATAATGAAGAAGAGTCATATATGGGATGAATCCAAATATAAAAAATGTACCGGAATGCAATACAACTATTACAAGTTTAAGGGCGCTTATATAAGTGATCTGTCCAGTCTCGAGAACTATATCAAGGTTCAGATCATGAACGGAAACGATAAGGTTGATTGTGCTCTGAATAATCTTGAATTGGAAGAGAACGATCTCATGTTTTTATATGATATTGGCAGGGTGAAAACGGTCGGATATTCGATGTCAGAACTGCCTGAATATCAGATACTCGTGATCTATATAAACCGTTCAGAATAGCCGAAAATGGCTCTTTTGTGCAAAAGTTCAAAAAAAGCGGTTAATAACCGTTATATTGGTGTAAAGTTTGTGCAGTTTTTCCGAAATGATTTGTTGAAAAATCACAAGAATTATGGTAATATAATTGTAACAAATAAAACAATTTCTTAATACTTAAAAACCATCCTTTCACCTAAAATCCCGGGTATACACTTCTCGGGATTTTAACCATGGGATTTAAATTATATCGGATACGATTAGCACTCTTACTGTGAGAGTGCTAATTTTTTATTGACATATATTCTATGAGGAATTATTATTAGTAGGTATTTTAAAAAGAAGTAGAAAAGAGGCGTTATATTATGGCAACACAAAAGGGAAATCTTTCAATTGATAGCGAGAATATTTTTCCTATTATCAAAAAATGGCTTTATTCAGATCATGATATCTTCATCAGAGAGCTGATATCAAACGGAGTTGATGCGATAACTAAGATGAAGAGACTCGATTCAATGGGTGAAGCCACTGTAGAAGATGATGTACATTTCAAAGTTACTGTATCTTCAAGCCCTTCAGAGAAGACGCTTACATTTGAAGATAACGGTATTGGAATGACCAGAGAAGAGGTTGAGAAGTATATCAATCAGATAGCATTTTCAGGTGCTACCGATTTCCTTGAGAAGTATAAGAATAAGGATCAGAGCGAACAGATCATAGGTCATTTCGGACTTGGATTCTATTCTGCATTCATGGTTGCTGATAAGGTTACTATAGATACACTTTCTTATAAAGAGGATGCTGAGCCTGTTCATTGGGAGAGTGACGGTGGACTTACTTATGAAATGAGTGACGGAAACAGAGATACAAGAGGAACTGTTATAACTCTTTATCTTTCCGAGGATTCACTTGAGTTTGCAAATGAGTACATGGTGAAAGAAGTTATCAATAAGTATTGTTCTTTCATGCCTGTAGAGATTTATTATATAAATGAAGATAAAGCTAAAGAAGCTGTCGAAAAAGAGATAGAAGCTGAAGCTAAGGTTGTAGAAGATAAAAAGAAGAAGGCTGCTGCCGAGGAAGATGATCTTATCGGAGATACACAGCCTGCTGATGAAGAAGCAGAAGAAGCATCTGAAGAAACAGCTGATGAGGTTGTTGAGGCTGAGGAGAAGAAGGATGAGCCTAAACCACTCAATGATATTCATCCTCTTTGGACGAAGACTCCTTCAGATTGTACAGATGAAGAATACATCGACTTCTATCAGCATTTATTCCTTGATTTTAAGAAGCCGCTCTTCTGGATACATCTGAACATGGATTATCCATTTAACTTAAAGGGTATACTGTACTTCCCAAGACTTAATCCGAATATGGATAAACTTGAAGGTACTGTAAAGCTTTATAATAACCAGGTATTTGTAGCTGATAATATCAAAGAAGTTATTCCTGAATTCCTTCTTGTTCTTAAGGGAGTTATCGATTGTCCTGATCTTCCTCTTAATGTATCAAGAAGTGCTCTTCAGAATGATGGATTTGTTGCTAAGATCTCAGATTATATAACAAAGAAGGTTGCCGATAAACTTATCGGAATGTATAAGAATCATAAGGAAGACTATGAGAACCTCTGGGAGGATCTCAGTCCATTTATCAAGTTTGGTTGTCTCAGAGACAATAAGTTTGATGAGAAGATGAAGGAGTACATGATCTTCAAGAACCTTGAAGAGAAGTACATAACTCTTCCTGAATATCTTGAGGCTGCTAAAGAAACACATGAGAATCAGGTGTTCTATGTATCTGATGCAGAGACTCAGGCTAAATACATCCAGATGTTCAAGGATGAAGGAATCGACGCTATCTATCTGACTCATAATATCGATAATCCGTACATTACTATGATGGAAGCTAGAGATGAGAAGATAAAGTTTGCGCGTATCGATTCTGAGCTCAGTTCAAACTTCAAGGGCGAGAAGCTCTCTGAAGAAGATGAGAAGAAATATACAGATTCACTTACAGAGACATTTAAGAAGGCTCTCGGAGTTGAGAATCTCAAACTTAAGGTTGAATCTCTTAAAGATGAAAATGTATCATCAATGCTTACACAGTCAGAGGCTGATCGTCGTATGGCAGAGATGATGAAGATATATTCTGATGCCGGAATGGGGGGAATGAATTTCGGTAACCAGAATACAGAGACATTGGTTCTTAATGCCAATAATAAGATTGTTAAGTATGTACTTGATAATCCTGAAGAGGATATCACTCCAACTATCTGCTGTCAGTTATATGATCTTGCAGTTCTTGCAAATAAGCCGCTTACAGCAGATGAGCTTACAAGATTCGTTACAAGAAGTAACGAAATACTTACAAGACTTATTTAAATATATAGCAAGGTTTAAGGTTTTATATGTTCATCAGAGATGCAGGAGGTAATAATGACATGAAAAACTCTGAAAATGTAACTGTAAATTCCGAAAAGAAAGCTAAGAAGTTTCGTTGGTGGAAGCTTCCGATATGGATAATCGTTTTGCTTATTCTTGTTGCTGGAGGATATGTTGGTTATGTATTTCTGACATATTCCAGAATTGAAGATAACAAAGATCTTCCGGTAAACGGTTCTGCGGATACGGTTCCGGATCCCAATACCGAATATACGGTTGTTTCCTATAATATCGGATTTGGTGCTTATACAGCTGATTACACATTCTTCATGGATGAAGGAAAAGAGAGCAGAGCCAGATCAAAAGAGAGTGTTGTTGAATGTATAAACGGCACTTCAGACAAGGCACTTGAGTATAATCCTGACTTCGTTCTGTTCCAGGAAGTTGATACAGATTCTACACGAAGCCATCATGTTGATCAGCAAAGACAGATAGTAGATAAGTTCAATGCACTAGGTAAGTATGACAGTGTATTTGCTCAGAACTATCATTCGGCTTATCTTATGTATCCGTTAAATGAGCCTATAGGAGCTTCTAAATCAGGAATTCTTACTGAGAGTAAGTTCAATATCGCTTCATCACTCAGAAGAAGTCTTCCTATATCGACAGGATTCAATAAGCTTCTTGATCTTGACCGCTGTTACAGCATTTCCAGAATACCGGTTTCAAACGGTAAGGAACTTGTTCTGATCAATCAGCAT
>JAFZXD010000258.1 GCA_017616955.1 Eubacterium sp.
TAATAGAAGTTGATGAGAGACTGACCACAACCGAAGCAGATAGAATTCTGGAAGAGACGGGCGTTGCACATTCGGGAAGGAAGGCTCATATCGATAAGATGGCAGCTGCTATAATTCTGCAGACATATTTGGATGGTATTGTTAGATAGAACAGTAAAAAGTTGGAGAATAGAACGGAAAAGAAATGAGTGAAAAAGTAAAGATTATCCCTCTGGGAGGGCTGGAACAGATCGGAATGAACATTACAGCCATAGAGTCTAAGGATGATATCATTATCATAGACGGCGGTATGTCATTTCCGGATGATGATATGTTGGGAATAGATCTTGTCATCCCTGATATCACATATTTGAAAGAAAACAAAGACAAGATTCGCGGAATGGTTGTTACTCACGGACATGAGGATCACATAGGAGCCATCCCGTATATTGAAAAAGAGATAAGTATTCCTATATATACAACTAAACTTACTATGGGACTTATCGAGTCAAAACTTACAGAGCATGGTTTGATGGAAAATGTACGCCGAAAGGTTGTAACATATGGACAGACTATAAATCTCGGATGTTTTAGGATTGAATTTATCAGAACAAATCATTCGATAGCTGATTCTTCTGCGCTGGCGATATTTACACCGGCTGGAATCATAGTTCATACCGGAGACTTTAAGGTTGATTATACTCCTGTATTCGGAGGGGTTATTGATCTTCAGAGATTCGGAGAACTTGGTAAGAAGGGTGTTCTTGCACTTATGGCGGATTCCACAAATGTTGAGAGACCGGGATATACACCATCAGAGAAGACAGTTGGAAGAACATTCGATCATATATTTGATGATAACAGAGATCATAGATTGATAATTGCTACATTTGCATCAAATGTTGACAGAGTTCAGCAGATTATTAACTCGGCATATAAGTACGGAAGAAAATGTATCCTTGAAGGAAGAAGTATGGTGAATGTAATCAGCATTGCTTCGCAGCTTGGATATATCAATATTCCTGATAACACACTTATAGGTATAGATGAGGCTTCGAGTTATCCTGATGAGAAACTGGTATATATTACTACCGGTAGTCAGGGCGAGAATATGGCGGTGCTTTCAAGAATAGCGGCATCGATGCATAACAGAATTTCAATAGTTCCCGGTGATGTGGTAATATTCTCATCAAGTCCTATTCCGGGAAATGAGAAGTCGGTTTACAGAGTAATGAATGAACTCGAGCAAAAAGGTGCACGAGTTATATATCACGAAACACATGTTTCCGGACATGCTTGTCAGGAAGAGCTTAAACTTATATATTCACTTACAAGACCTAAGTATGCTATACCGGTACATGGGGAATACAGACATTTGAAACGTCATGCAGAACTTGCACATGAGATGGGTATCCCAAAAGAGAATGTTAAGATTCTTATGTGTGGAGAAGTTCTGGAAGTAAGTAAAAATGAATTCAAGGTGACCGGAAAGGTTCCTGCAAGAGGAGTCTTCGTAGATGGACTTGGAGTTGGTGATGTCGGAAATATAGTTCTTCGAGACAGGCAACATCTTTCTGAAAACGGATTAATTGTAGTATCTATAACACTTGATTCGGTTTCCGGTCAGGTTCTGGCAGGACCGGATATAGTTTCAAGAGGATTCGTATATGTCAGAGAAGCAGAGCTTCTGATGGAACAGTGTAAAGATGTTGTATCGGAAACGCTGTATAGATGTATCGAAGGTGGAGATGCTGATTGGAACAAGATAAAATCCTGTATCAAAGAAGATTTGGGAGAGTTCCTGTGGCAGAGGACAAAACGTAGTCCAATGATTCTGCCGGTAATCTCAGAAATATAGAGTTATAAACTTGTTTGTCATCCTGAATTATTACGGAGGATAAAACAATGGACGATATGATCATGGAAAGCAAAAAACTGAATCAGCTGATTAAAAGTTCTGATGAGTATAAGACATATGTGCACGCCCTTCATACGATCCGATCTAATGAAGATTTGCACAGAGCTCTTATAGATTTTAAGAACAGATATACTGATGTGCTCAGATACACCGAAGGTAATCCTTATGATGAACTCAGTAGGATGTATTACGAGAATGATGAACTTATTCATAATTCTGTGGTGAATGAATATCTGAGAGCTGAGAGTGCATTTTCTAAACTGGTAAAAGCAGTTATAGAAGAAATATCAAAAGGAATAGTGGTAGGAGCGTAGTTATAATGGGAGAGAATAGCAGAAAACAGAAAGCATTTAAAACAGAAAACAGATTAAGGGTTGCCCTTTACTATTCGTTCCAGTTACTGGTTGATGTACTTCTTCTGTATGTTTTTATAAGAGCATTTTCAATGTCGTATAGTTTTTCACATGATGTATTTTATGATTCGGCAAAGAATCTCAAAAATAAAGACTATGTGTCTGTAACTATTGAGCCTGATTCATCAACCAAAATGGTTGCTGAGAAGATATATGATGCCGGTGTTATAAAGAATAAGTATGTTCTTATGGCTAAGATTAAGGTAAGTGAGGTTGGTGGAGATATCAAGTCCGGAACTTATAAGTTATCACAGTCCATGACATATGATGAGATAATAAAGATCATAACAGGTGGTGTATCTACTGAGGAGGAGTCGGAGGCTGAAGAAAA
>JAFZXD010000259.1 GCA_017616955.1 Eubacterium sp.
ATGAAGGTGGAGATAATAACGTAGATCTTGCTGCAAATGATAATAATCAGAATAATGATAATGCAGACGATAATGCTAACCAGGATAATAATGATCAAGCAGAAAATGATGATCAGAACAATGATAATAATCAAGGAAATCAGACAAATGATGATAACTTTGATATAGATGATAATGATCCTGGGGATAATGCAGAAGATGATGATCAACCTGCAGGTGGTAACGATGCAACTCCTGATGATAATGGAGAAGGAGCTGAAGATGATGTTACTGAAGAAGAAAAAGAAGATAATGCAGAATTAGATAAGATCTATGCTGATTTAACTCCAGCAGAAAGAACAAGAAGAGATTTAGAATTACGTAATCAGTTTAAAGATCTATATTTTGATATAGCTACTCTTATTAGTGACACAGAAATGTTTCCTAATACATCAGATACCAGAGAGATCTTACCTAGATTACTTAAAAATTTAAGAGATTTCAAAAAATATATTGTTTACTATCTAAGTAATATATACGATACTAAATCTCACTTGGAAAACAGAACGGTTTACTTCCAGTATATAGAAATATATCTTGGAATTAAATCAATATTTGACGATCTGAATACAGCAATGTCACATGTGATCGTCAAACCAGAATAATGGTATTGGGGATTGTATTTCAAGCGATTTGCAATCTTTGATATAAGTATCCATGGTTGATGCTAAAGCCCCGTTAAGCTCCCGTGGGAAGTTCCCACGGGAGTGATTTTTCTGTTTGATATAAAATATTATTTAACCTTGTAAAATATACTATATATACATTTTTATATACATATGTAAAAAGCTACTTTTAGAAGTGCAAAAAATAACATAAAGGTAAATGATTATAAATTGATACTTGCTGGTGAGGCAAGGATCACTACGTGTGGTGGCGAGTGAGAATTGGTTACCGAATAAGTATATTTATGGTCATCATCAACGCATACAATTAAATAGAGACCATTTTGATTAGTTTGGGAAACTTCCTTATTCCCAAGCAGAAAAATCCAATTAAAGCAAAATAATACAAGGAGGAAAATAATATGCCTATCATGGGAAATACAACCGAAGCTAAAGTTATCGGTGCATCATATTCGCGTGATCCGTTATATTCATATGCTAAGGCTTTTAAAGAGTGTGCAGAAAGCATACTTACAGAAGGCGGCATAGATATATTCGATGAGCCTAAGCGTGTTCTTAGAACAGCTACAGGTAAAGAAGCTATGAGAAGATTCTGCGTAGAGAATTATTATGATGATAATAATGGTACTCTTACTCTTGAAGAGAAGCAGGACATTACTGCTATGGCTGAGCAGCAGTTCGAGAACGATGTTAAGGCTATGAACGAGCATGCAAGTCTTCCGGATTACAACCCTATCGTTGGTATGGCACTTCCGATTCATAAGCTCATCCTTATGAACATGGTATTTGATAAAGGTGCTATCCAGAAGGTTACAGCTACAGCTCCTAAGTTCACAATTTCTTTGGAGAGACGTATCCTTGTTACTCCTGATGGAGAAGAGATCGATATGTTCCTTCAGCAGAATAGCATGACAGAAGCTATCAACAATACAGCTCCTTTCAAGGAGTTCGTTCTTGAGCTTCCTGAGGTTGGTACAACAGATATTCTCGGTGCACTTGGTGGCGTTGCAAATCTTGACAACCTTGCTATTTCTACATACATTTCTGCAATCAATATCGGTGAAGTTCTTTACGAGCCCGGCGATATTCTTCCTAATGAAGATGGTTACGTTACACCCGATGGTGAAGTAGCTGAGGAAGAGCAGGAAGTTGATACTTGGATCAGAACAAATATTAAGTTCAATCCTAACTACGGTGGACCTGGCCATTACGAGAGAGTAGTAGTTCAGGCTGTTAACTACACCGTTAAAGAGAAAGATGCTACAACTGGTGAAGTAGTTGAAGTTCAGAAGACAGATTCTATCTCAGCTTCTATGAACAAGAACATCATCACAGCTACAGCTCTTACAGGTGAAGTACTTAAGATCAAGATTAAGACCAGACTTGACACTTCTAATGCAATGCTTCAGACATGCTCAGTTAAGTGGAAAGTTGATACAGAGCTCGTTGAGATCGATACTTCTATACCGATCAATACCACAATCTCTTCTGAAGAGGTTAAGGACCTGGCAGCTCTTTATCAGGTTAACCAGCTTACAAAGCTGATGGGAATGTTCAAGCTCGCTCTTGCTAACTACAAGGATGACAGCATTCTCGCTGGACTTAACGAAGATTATGAAACAATGCCTGCTAGACGTAAGACATTCAACACATTCGATTTCGCTCCTAGAAACGGATATGCTCTGGATCACGTTGAGTGGAGACATAAGACATTCTTCGATTTCCTGGATTCAGAAGTTACAAAGCTTCTCCAGGTATGGAATGATCCTAACGTAACAGTTTCAATCTTTGGTGATCCTGATCTTATTCGTAAGATTACTCCTAAGGAGTATACATATCAGGCACCTGCAGCTATCGGACCAGTTGAGCTTACATATACTCAGACTGTTGTTAATGCATCAGACAAGAGAGTATATAACCTCCTTGGATCAGATAAGCTTCGTGGAAGTGATGAGTTTATCGTAATCCTTAATCCTAGAAATACAGATAGGATTATGTACAGAATTTACGATTACCAACTTTACGTAAGTTCAGAAGTACGTAATTCTCAGAATCCTGCACTTCCAGCACTGCACGCATTTGAGAGATGGACATTCAAGCCATATCAGAGCGTTCAGGGAAGAATTAATATTCTCAATCGTAGTGGCTTGTAATGATTGGTATGATTTAAAAAAAATAGCAGGGTGGGCACTAGGCCCACCCTGTTTCTTTTGTCCATAATTAATACCTCTTAATTATTTTAAAAATATTCAGGAGTACCCGTAGGCACTCCTGATAACAAACATTAATTAATTATTCTGCTGCTACAGGTGCTGCTACGTCTACCCAAGCAGCTTTTGAATGACCAATTGTCTGAAGGTTTCTAAGCTCTCTATTTCTTTTCTTCAGAACTCCAGGACACTTAATATTTTTTACTGAGTTCTCCATCTTTACGATGTTGTCCTTTAAGATTGCGATTCTTTCTTCTTTTGTCATTGATTTGTTCCTCCATTTGCTTTGTTTTTCTTTATCTTGTCAAGAAGCTTTTTGATTTTACCGTCGTTAATTGGTACATCATAACCTTCAAGATAAGCCATTATATTAGAAACAGTTTTTCCTGTAGCAGAACCTGATACTATACATATTGGTTTATTATCTACTAAAACAACTGTTTTATTCGTAGAATTATATTGTTTAATGCGATATGTAGTAATCTCCATATATAACCCCCAAGAAAAAGAAAAGTATATAGGGAATATAGTGTGGGACACGGCTCCTCACCACTATATTCCGAATATACTTCTAATAGAATCGATGTAGGTATGGATTTGCACCATACATGAAGCCATGATATTCTCGAACCAAGCTTCTTACGAGTATAAGCGTCTACGGTATGCATGGGAAAGCATCTATCGTCCCTCCTTTTGGGCCTTCTATTCCGCCACTACATCTAGTCAATAATTAAGTGTCTATTCCGACCACTATTTATTTTGCACCCGATGTACATTTCGCGTGTTAAATAGGTAAGGATTTGCACCTTACATAACAG
>JAFZXD010000260.1 GCA_017616955.1 Eubacterium sp.
AAAGAGAATATGTGCATATTTTAAGTGCGATGTTGGTGACATTATGGAGTTATTTCCCGAGGCCGAAGAAGCAGGAAAATGATCTTTAACGGCAGTGATATATGATTATTTCATAGAAAGGATAAATGAATTATGACACCAGAGGAAATGGCACGAGTAAAAATCGATAAGCAGTTATATTCAGCAGGATGGGATATAGTTTCACGTGACGAGTTTATTCCGATGTCTACAGTCGCTGTTAAAGAAGCTTTGATGCAGGGCAATACAGAGAGCGATTATCTTTTATTCATTGATAATAAGGCGATTGCTGTTCTTGAAGCGAAGAGGGAAGAGAATCAGCTTGGTGATGAAGTGGCAGCACAGGCAGAAGGATATGCTACACATCCTCAGGGCTGGTATGGCTTATGGCTTGATAAGCTTATCCCGCTTGTTTATATGGCTAACGGCAATAAGATATTATTCAAAAACATGCTTGCGGACCCTAATGGTGAGTATGCAGAAATATCAGATATGCATTCACCCAAAAAGATGCTTCAGATGATAGGCGCAAAATCTGAGTATGGCGCACTTCCGTATCTTCAAAGAAAAGGGTTACGTGATTGCCAGTATTATGCGGAGATTAATCTTGAAAACGCTCTGAAAAGCGGAGAGAAGAAAAACCTCGCAGTTTTGGCTACAGGCTCCGGAAAAACTTATCTAGCATGTTTGGCTTCATACAGACTTCTTAACTATACATCTACAAAGAGAGTTCTGTTCCTTGTAGACAGGAACAATCTTGCAAGGCAGACAGAAACAGAATTCAGTCTTTTTGACAGAACCGAGCGTCAGCAGCCGATGAGTAATCTTTATATGATAAAGAGACTCAAGAAGGAATCTGATGTTGATGCCGATATTGTTATATCCACTATACAAAAACTCTTTGCGGTTCTTACCGGACAGCAGCTTATTGATGGAAATGAAGATGCCGAGGATGAAGAAGCAAAGAAGGATGAAGATAAAGCTAATGAGGAAGCAATTCAGCTTGGAAATGATTTAAAATTGCCGCCTGATTACTTCCAGTTCATAGTTGTGGACGAATGCCACCGCAGTATTTATGGTAAATGGCGGGCTGTTTTGGACTATTTTTCCGAGGCAAAGATATTGGGCTTGACCGCCACACCTACGCCCGAGGCATATGCATTCTTCAATAACAATATAGTTGAAAACTATTCTTACGATGATTCAGTTGTGGACGGTGTAAATGTTCCGGCCCGTGTATATCGCATTGAGACAGAAGTAACGGAGTATGGCGGCAGCATAGAAAAAGGCTCAAAAGTCGTAGAGATAGCCCATAAGACAGGGCAGACCACGACTTACAAAGCGGATGCAAATTATGGATATACAGCGCAGGCTCTTGACCGTTCGGTAGTAAACAGAGATCAGATTCGTAAAGTACTGACGGCGTATAAGGAAGCCATATACACAGATCTGTATCCTGAACGAGAAAAGAAATGGGAATATGTTCCCAAAACACTTATCTTCGCGAAAGATGATAATCATGCTTCCGAGATAGTTACTGTTGCCAGAGAAGTTTTTAAACCTGAGTTTGATGGAAATGTTCCTGAAAACTTTGTTCAGAAGATTACATATTCCGCCGGAGACTCTAATGCCCTAATAAGAGATCTCAGGACTGAAAAAGAGTTCCGCATTGCTGTTACGGTAACGCTTGTAGCGACAGGAACGGATGTAAGACCACTTGAAGTTGTTCTTTTTATGAGAGATGTCGCGTCAGATGTCTTGTACACCCAGATGAAGGGGCGCGGATGCCGTACCATTAAAGACGATAAACTTCGCGAAGTAACGCCGAATGCGGATACAAAGGAATGTTATTATATCGTGGATGCAGTGGGCGTCACCGAACATGACCATGATATTCCCGGACCGGGGCCCGGACCAAGCAAGAAGACTCTTTCACTTGTTCAGCTTCTTGAGCATCTGGCACATGGAGAAGTCAGTGATGAAAACCTCCTGCTTCTTAGAAACTATTGCGCGACAATAAACAAGCGATATGAGGATGACGCCTTGTTCGGAAAGCATCTTTCATTCTTTATCACAGAGTTTGGATTTGCTCCGAGAACGCTTGCAAATTCTATACAGGATGCAATTGAAAACAGTAAATTGTTAGAATACGAAGGTCCCTCCGGAAATAATGCATCCCGTCTTGCACTTATTGCGATTCTTATGAATGACATAAAAGCCCGTAATAAGCTTATTGAGATGCAGAAGGGGTATTCCGTATCCATACAGGATGAAGATACTGTTATATATGCGGGGTTTTCAAAGGAGACGGCAAAGAGTTATATTGATAACTTTGAAAAGTTTATCAATGATAACAAGGATTCAATAGAGGCTCTTCGCATCATTTATAACTCTGAAGATGTGGTTATCACCCATAAAATGCTTGTTGAGCTTAGGGACAGACTGTTATCAGAGAACAGACAATATGGAGTTTATCAGCTCTGGAAGAGTTATAAGATCCTCGATGAGGATGGTAATGTGGATGAGCTTGATATCAAACACAATGTCAATGCGCTGACAAACCTGATACAGATAGTCAGATACGCATACGGGAAGAACCAGAAGCTGACAAGTCTTGTGGTTGGATACTCTCAGCGGTTTAGCTTGTATTGCGGACAGAATCAGCGTGTTCTTACGGAAGACCAGATTGATATCATGAAAATGATCGCAGAATACGTGATCAACAACGGTGCAATCTCAGCTCCGGAACTCAATTCAG
>JAFZXD010000261.1 GCA_017616955.1 Eubacterium sp.
ATATTAGTAACATAGCCAATATCCCGAGGACAGTATAAAAAATAAAACTACTACTTCCAGGAACAAGCCCCGTATTACTACCTATTGTAGAATTACTGATTATAAGTAAATGTATTATACTCCCAATAATACCAATAATAACAGCCCCTAAAAACATCGACCATGCAATCTGAGGTCTATGGATTCTGTCCATGGAAATACCCACTTCAACCGGATCTCCCATATCAATAACCGCAGCCTTTTCAGTAGCTTCACTGTCCATACCTGCCGCTATATTGTCATCTATCTGATCCTCAATATGTGCTCTAATCTCATCTTCAATTCCCTTGTGAGCTTTCCTAAATCTTACCTGTTCAAGTAGCTTCTTAATGTATTCCTCCATTATCAAACCTCCATTGCCAACACATTCGCTATCGCACCAGAATATTCATTCCATTCTTCAGTCTTACTTTTCAGAAGCTTTTTTCCATCCTCAGTAATGCTGTAGTACTTTCTTGTTTTTCCTAAATACTCCTGCTCATATACCGTAAGCATTCCTTTATCTTCAAGACCATGCAGAAGCGGATAAAGAGTCCCTGCCTTAAGCTCAAAGACGTTTTGAGATTTTTTTCTGAGTGTATCGATCATTTCATACCCATACATATCTTTCTCTGACAAAAGCTTCAATATTAACATTGTCATACTTCCTGTCAGAAGAGATTTATCAATTGCCATAATAACCTCCTTATATAGCCCATCTATATATCGACCTTCTATATATTATATCGATACCCGATATATGTCAACCAATATTTTTTTTTCGTAAAATAAAAAAGACTACATAAAATAAAATGTAGCCTTTTTTCTCCTATTTCCTCTTAACTGTTCCATTGTCTATAAAAGCAGCATTCTTGATCCTCTCCAGGCTCTTCTCGTCTTTCAGGAATTTATGCATCATAGGATGTATAAAAAAATTCATAGGTCTAACCTGTGTCGGACTGGCCACAGACCATAGACGAGCTGTTGCTAGTCTTTCTATTGATTCCAACGCATTCTCATCCTGCCCCAGATAAAGATATCTTGCGATAGCATACTCATGATACATTTCAGATAGTGACTTTTCGTCTTTGATTTCATCATAAATGCTTAATGCGTCTTCCGGTGATCCTTTCATACACAGCGCATTAAATATCTTTGTTTTATCTCCAACAGTACGATTCTTTAGCTTCATTGAAGAGATTATCTCATCTACTGACTTAACATCGTCCGGGACAGTATACTCTAATTCTTGTTTAGTTCTAGGTAATATACCTGTTTCCAAATAATTTAACATTATATTACAATAATTATATCTGCTATTCTTACCATTCTCACAGCCATCTTTATCAGCTCCCAATAACCGATCTTGTTCTTCTTTTAATATTTTTCTTACTCTATCTTCCTGTCCTATCTCTCTTGCTGCAAATGCCATCGCTGCCATACATTCAGTGTAAACATTGGAATAATACCATTCATCCCAATAAGGCATTACCTCCTCTACAAGATTAATAGCAGTATCATATTCTTTATCAAAGAAAGCCACTTCTGCCTTTACTGCCATCACTTGATGAGGGTACTCAGAGAATTCATCTAATTTTCCGATACTCTCATAAGAGCCATCCATGATTTCATAACATACCAGTCTAAACTTTTTGTTTAACTTAATCGGTTCCATTCTGTCCTCCTAAACATGTCAAAATACTATAAACCTCTATATATTTTTAAAACATAATCATATCTTACTATATATATTTGCTAATACCAAGCTAAAAAAAGGAAGTGCCTAAAACACTTCCTTTTAAACTACCCACAGTTTATATTTTTCTACGTTTTATTCCTTTTAGAATGAATAACGAAGCGACCATCAATATAAAGCAGATTATAAAATTGATCACTGCCTCTTTGCTGATGGTATTACTTTGTTGACCGGGCATACCCGGTGGACCGGGAGGTCCAGGTGGTGCAGCCTGTGGATTACCCGGCGTAGCTTCCGCTACTTCAGGCGGAGACGGCATATTTCCGGGCTCCTCTCCGGGTGGAGGTGAAGTTATCTTTTTACTCTTTATCTCAGTTTCAACTTCAACCTTTATAGGCTTTTTATCATTCGTTTTATTCTTGTCTTCCATCTCAGGCGAAGGCCCCATTCCTGGTGGCGCCATACCCGGTGGGGGCACCATTCCTAATTCTCCCATATCCTTAACATTAATATGAGATGCATCTATAAGCGCTGATGAATCTGCCTTCTGTCCATCATCGGTTGATGGTATGGTTTCTGCAAGCTGTCCTTCAATACTCTTTGCACGAAGCTGTATTGTCTCTCGCAGTACTTCCACACCCTTAGAATACTCATCAAAGTTATAGAATGCTGTCGGATCGTCCTTTACAAGTGAATCTATCTGACTTCTTGTGTGCGAATAGAATTCCTCGAACTTTCCACCTTCAACATACTCATCTACAAGCTTCTGCATATAAGCATGATATCTTTCAAGATACTCTTCATTTGCAAGCAGCGTATCGAAAAACTTAGTCCCCTCAAATGGAGTATCGATAGCATCGTTCACCATCGAAGTCGAGCTTCCATCATTTCCCGTAAACATCATCGGCATTCCACCGAACGAAAGGTTATAATCCCATGGGAAAAGGTTAAGCTTGCCTTCATATTCGTACAAGTAATAATTATGAAACATCTGGCCTGAGAGACTATCCATATTTACTGCAAATGTATGAACAGCCATGTACTTCAGCACATTATCTATATCAAGATATTTCTCAAGATCCTTTCCTTCGGAAATGTTCTTAATCGCTGTTACTACTCGACGATGATCACCCTTACTTGTTTCGCTGACCTCACTGTCCCAGATAGTTTGATAACTGTCAAGATCTTCATCAGTATAATTTAGATCTGCTCCGTTTGGTTCGATTGGTGGCGGTGGAGGTGGCATAAATCCACGCTCTGCATCTTCAGGTGTTGCATCTCCCGGTGTTGCCATATCTCCTCGCCCCGGTTCCATTGGCGTAGCCATGTTATTCGGGTCAAATCCCGGTGGTGGTGGAGGTGGTGCTCCATCCTTTCCAACAACCATAACTTCCGGCTTATACAGTTCACCATCCTGAGTTCCGTAGTTTCTGAGCATAAAGCTGTCTTCCACTCCTTCGAGTGCCAGATAAACTCCTCTGTATTCACCATTCAGCGAGATCTTTGCAAAATTTGTAAGTGACGCATCCGCCCCAATATAATGATACATGTCATATATGACTGCTTCCTTCATATTGGTTGAATCAGAAAAATTATTATTAATTATCAGTTTATCTAGACCGTAACAGGTCTGTCCTTCTACAAAATGATCAAACTCCAGTTTAAAACTGAAGCGGTCTGTTTCCGGATCCATAGCTATCGACATCAGACTGGTATTCCCCTTAGGTCGAATAGCGACATCTCTGAATTTCTGACCGTTAACCACAACATCACAGACATAGTATTCCTCAGTCATTGCATTTTTGAGCATCTTATCCCACTCATCTTCATCCATCAGAATATCTACATCCATAACTTC
>JAFZXD010000262.1 GCA_017616955.1 Eubacterium sp.
ACATTTCCGTATCCTTTTTCCGAAAACAAAGTCAATGCTACATCGAGTATTTTCTTTTTGGTATCCATATATACTCCTTCGGCTAATTCAGATTAGCTTTATTATAGTCTAATTTGAATTAGCTGTCAATATAAAAAAAACAGGAGTATGTCTGGACAGACAAACTCCGATTTATCTTACTCGTGTGATAGCAATACTACCGTCTCTACATGGAATGATCTGCTGAACTGGTCATAGATAGCAACCTTCTCAAGTTCAAATCCCTCTGCTATAAGCGTTTTAAGGTCTCTCGCAAGAGTCGCCGGATCACATGATACATAGACCATCCTCTTCGGATTCATTCCCTTGATCGTGCTGAGAAGTTTTTCATCGCATCCTTTACGTGGCGGATCTACAACCACAACATCGACGCTGGATCCTTCCGCACCTTTCTCATATATCTCTCCGACTACGTCTTCGGCAGCACCTGTATAGAACACTGCATTTTCTATTCCGTTTATCTCTGCATTCTTCTTGGCATCAAGTATGGCCTGCGGAACTATCTCTACGCCGAAAACCTTCTTGGCCTTACCTGCAAGGAAGAGTGATATTGTACCGATCCCGCAATACATATCCCATACAGTCTCTTCTCCCGAGAGATCTGCAAATTCAAGAGCCTTTCCGTAGAGCTTTCCTGTCTGTGCCGGGTTGACCTGATAGAATGACTGCGCCGATATCCTGAACTTAACATCACCGATGTGATCAGTTATATATTCCTCGCCTGATATGACAAATGTCTTATCCCCGAGAATCTTATTAGTCTTTGCGGTATTTATATTTGCTACCACAGAATTAAGACTTATCCTTATATCAGCCTTTTCATTTCCTTCATCATTAAGAGCAGAATTATACTGTTCTACAGCAGCTTTAAGTTTTTCAAGCAGCTCTAGATCATGAGGGATCTTCTTTCCATTTATCACAAGGCATACCATCAGTTCGCCTGTGGCAAATCCTATCCTTGTAAGTACATGGCGCAGGAGTCCTTTTCCGGTCTTCTCATCGTATACCGTTATCCCAAAAGAATCTGCCCAGCTGCATACGGCCTCTGCTATATATCTATTCACTTTATGTCCGATATGGCAGTCATCTACAGGGATCAGGCTGTGAGTTCTTCCGGCATAGAATCCGAGAACTGTCTTACCATCTTTATTCTTTCCAACCGGAAACTGCATCTTATTACGATATCTCAGATAAGATTCATTCCCGTATGTACCTTCAAGGTATTTCTCCGGCTCGTCTATCCCACCGATTCTCTTGAGGCAGCCCATAACCTTGTTCTGCTTCAGCTCAAGCTCTTTTTCATAGGAAATGTGCTGCAAAGTACATCCGCCGCACTGTCTGGCTACAGGACAGACCGCCTCTGTTCTGAAAGGTGACTCATCGATAATCTTCTCCAGTCTTCCGTAAGCATATGACTTCTTGACCTTCACTATACGGATATCCGCTGTATCTCCCACCACGGTATCCTTTACAAAAACGGCCATTCCGTCTATATGTCCGATTCCTGAGCCATCCTCCGACATATCTTCTATAGTTATCTGATATATATCATTCTTTTCCATATCGTCCTCTGAATCTATATACTTAAAAACCGGCGGATACATCCGCCGGTCTTTATTCTACCATATCTTATTAAGATATAAAAGCTTCCACATTCTGCTTGATATAATCTTTAACTTTCTCTTTCTCGAGTTTAAGCGATATTGCTAACTCACCAAAAAGACCTTCTTCAGCAATGTGGAAATACTTTGCATCGGAAGCAGTTATCTTCTTTCCGTCTGCTAACCGTGCATCCATTCTTTCCTTGATAGTCTTCATAAGTTCAACAAGTATCTCGGGGTCACACGAAAGAATAGCTTTTCTGTATTCATTCTCTCGCTTCTTTTCTTCGATGATCTTGAGCTTACCGATTGCCCTGATACCATCAACAAACCGTACCGCTTCATCCTTCGTCATAACTTTTCTCATGACGACTCGCTCGTTATCGACAGGTGTAAATATCTCGCTATCTCTGATGTAACACGGAATCAACGTATAATACAGCTTATCCTTTGATAATCCGGACACTTTCATGGGACCAACATTCGTTATCTTGCATACTCCATTACTACCATAGATAATATAGTCACCAACATCAAACATTCTAACACCTCTTTTTCATCTTACCAAAAACAAACCTGTCTAGTTGCTATGATAACACGAATAAAGAGCAAAGGTAAGTTCGAAAAATAATTTCGTCAAATGTGTCAATTATTCTCGAAAACGCTTGTTAATTCTGACAAGTAACGACCGTTAATTACAATAATTATGTTAATTAGGCTTTACATTATTCGTTATGATCAGCTTGGCCTTTCCTTCCGAAGTGGAAACACCTGAGAATGCACAGATGTAATTATCTTTGATCATAAAGAACTGTGCAGCGCTTACTTTAAGAGTCTGCTTTCCCTGTGAATAATTGGCAGTTAACAGATAGCCGTCACATGACTTACCCAATATAGTCATTTTCTCCTGTTTTATCTCCAGGATTTCAAAGCCCTGCTGTTCAAGCTGTTTCTTGTACTCTTCTTTATAATCTTCTACCAGTTTTGTAAAGTCGGTCGAAG
Source organism: Eubacterium sp. (assembly GCA_017616955.1). Taxonomy (GTDB): domain Bacteria; phylum Bacillota; class Clostridia; order Lachnospirales; family Lachnospiraceae; genus Eubacterium_Q. The sequence goes on from JAFZXD010000262.1 coordinate 2,643, forward strand.
TCTCCTTGATATTGTACAGAGTCTGATTTACATCAAAAGAGAAGATCTCTCTTGAGGCATCATTGGTTGCTCTGACTTCAGTAACAGGCTGCTTCATATTTAACTGAGTCTTCTCGTTTTCCGCTGATCCGGAGAATCCTACAACATCCCATTTTCCTTTAGAAAGATCAACCTTAAAACCAAAAAACTCATTTGTAAATACTTTTCCGTCAAGAGTTCCCGGAATATACTCTGCTTTTCCGAATACTCTCTTGAACTGCGAACCAACGATTATAGCTACCAGTATAAGCAGTGGAACAATAACTACCCAAGGATTGAAACTTGTTTTTTTAGATCTTATAGGTTCCGCATATTGTACAGGTGATGGATCATTCGGAACTCCTCCTCCACCATAAGGAGGCATCTGTTGCTGTGGCTGCTGTTGATATGGAGCACCTCCACCATAAGGCGAACCGCCTCCATAAGGAGCCTGTGACTGCTGAGCCTGCTGATAATACGGAGAACCTCCTCCGTACGGAGCCTGTGGCTGCTGAGCCTGTCCCAGCTGCTGATTTACATCTTCATTCTTTTTTAATTCCATAATCTACCCTTTTAAATATTTTTCTTAACCATATACATGATTATTTCTTCTCGAGCAGTGAGTGTCCTGTCATCTCTGCAGGCTGCTCAAGTCCCATTACATCAAGAAGTGTAGGAACTATATCACAAAGCTTTCCGCCATCCTTAAGAGTATATGCTTCGTCATAATTAACAAGTATAAACGGAACAGGATTAGTTGTATGAGCTGTGTGAGGCTCACCTGTCTCCTGATTCTTCATCTGCTCACAGTTACCGTGATCTGCACAAATAAAGAGAACTCCATCCATTTCCTTAACTGCCTCTACTGCAGTTCCAACACATTTATCAACTGTTTCTACTGCTGCTATAGCTGCATCGAGAACTCCTGTATGTCCAACCATATCAGGGTTAGCAAAGTTGATGATTATAACATCATACTCGCCTGATCTGATAGCTGCATCAAGCTTCTCGCTTACTTCAGGTGCGCTCATTTCCGGCTGAAGGTCATATGTTGCTACCGCCGGTGAGTTAACAAGGATTCTGTCCTCTCCCTCATTTGGATCTTCAAGACCACCGTTAAAGAAGAATGTTACGTGAGCGTACTTCTCTGTCTCAGCAAGTCTGAGCTGCTTCTTTCCAAGCTTTGCAAGGTACTCACCAAATGTATTCTTGATCTCCTGCTTCTTGAATGCTACATACTTGTTAGGGATTGACTCATCATAATCCTTGAAACATACATAAACTATAGGCATGTATCCATTTGCTCTCTTAAGAGACTTGATACATTTTGAATCTGAAGCATCTCCGTCCTGAGCTGCGATATCTTCATCTGTAAGACAGAATGCCTTTGTAATCTCTCTTGCTCTGTCAGGTCTGAAGTTGAAGAAGATAACTGAATCTCCTTCCTTTACAAGTGAAAGTGGATTACCTGCTTCGTCTGTTATAACTGTAGGAACTACGAACTCATCTGTAACTCCTTCATCATATGAAGCCTGCATAGCCTGAACAGGATCTGTAGCCTTATTGCCTTCTCCTGTTACAAGAGAATCATAAGCCTTCTGAACACGATCCCAGTTGTTATCTCTGTCCATTGCATAGTAACGACCTGAGAGTGATGCAACCTTACCTACACCAATCTCCTGTGTCTTAGCAACGAGCTTTTCAAGATATTCCTTACCTGATGCAGGAGGTGTATCTCTTCCGTCGAAGAAAGGATGAATGTATACATTCTCAAGACCTTCCTTCTTGCACATCTCAAGAATTGCATAAAGATGTGTATTGTGGCTGTGAACTCCACCGTCTGAAAGAAGTCCCCAGAGATGAAGGTCTGAATTATTAGCCTTACAATTGTTGATAGCACGAAGAAGCTCTTCGTTCTTAAAGAAGTCTCCATCCTCGATAAACTTTGTAATAAGTGTCAGATCCTGATATATGATACGTCCTGATCCGATATTCATGTGTCCTACTTCTGAGTTACCCATCTGTCCGTCAGGAAGTCCAACTGCAAGACCCGATGCAAGACCCTTCTTGTAAGGATACTCTGCCTTAAGCTTATCCATTACAGGTGTTTTTGCTAAGTAAACAGCATTTGAGTCCTGAATATCAGACTCACCATATCCATCAAGTACCATAAGAACTACAGGTTTCTTACTCATAATTTTTCTCCTCTTCTATATAAATGTTTTCTGCGATAAACTCTTTTTCAGTTGCTATAATAACTTATCTGCCGTGTTTTGACAACTGTCAGAATCCCTATTTTTTCGACTTACTATTGGGATTCTCCACAGCTTTCTCCACAACTTGAGCAGTCATTATCTTCTTTAGCTATTCCCGATTCATGACCTGTTATTCCAAGCGCATCATGAGCGACCTGAATCATGATTGCACATTCCATGCGTTTTCTGAAAAGCTCACATCCATATTCGTATATTCCGCGAACATCTCCGGTCGCATGATATGAATTAGCTGCACAGCCTCCGGAGCAGTAATGCATAGCCCAGCAGTCACGGCAATCCGGTCTTGCATATGCGTTGCAGCTTCTGAATTCTTCCTGTGTACTAGTATTTGTTACACCTTCCCACAGGTCTCCAAGTCTGTACTTCTCATCACCTACAAACTGGTGACATGGATAGAGGTCTCCCCAAGGAGTAACCGCCATGTATTCCGTTCCGGAACCACATCCTGATATTCTCTTATATATACAAGGGCCGGACTTAAGGTCTATCATATAATGGTAGAAAGTAAATCCTTCTCCCCTCTTATCTCTCTCTAACATTTCCTTTGCAAGGATCTCATACTGTTCCTTCAGGATTGGGAGGTCTTCCTCTGTAAGTGCCAGCTCATCTCCCGGCTTACTTACAACAGGCTCCATAGACAGCTCCTTAAATCCAAGGTCTGCCATAGTAAATATATCTTCTGTAAAATCTGTATTAAGATGCGTAAATGTACCACGCATATAATAATTCTTTCCGCCTCTTGCTTCCACAAGCTTTTTAAACTTAGGAATTATGACGTCATAACTTCCATTTCCTCTGTAATCAACTCGGGTTCTGTCATGAACTTCTTTACGACCATCAAGAGAAAGAACAACATTACTCATTTCCTTATTACAGAAATCTATAACATCGTCATCAATAAGCATACCGTTTGTTGTAAGTGTAAATCTGAAGTTCTTGCCTGCTTCTTTCTCTATGGAACGGGCATACTCAACTATCTGCTTGCAGACATCCCAGTTCATAAGTGGTTCTCCACCGAAGAAGTCTACCTCGAGATTATGACGTGTTCCCGAATGCTCTATAAGGAAGTCGATGGCTTTCTTACCAACTTCGAAACTCATAAGAGCACGTTCGCCGTTATATTTTCCCTGACTTGCGAAACAATATTCGCAGTTAAGATTACACGTATGGGAAACATGAAGGCAGAGTGCCTTTACAACATCACCGCTTCTCTTTTTGAATTCACCCGCAAGTGGAGCGTATGTATCCGGTGTATAGAGTTTATTCATATCCTTCAGAGTTCTTACGTCATCTATACAGAGACGCACTTCCTCTTCTGTGACATCATCTCTGTCACCGTATCTCTCCATTATAATAGAAACGATCTCATCTTCATTCTTTTCAGGATATAGCTCTATGATGTCATATGCAACGTCATCCACATTGTGAACCGAACCCGAACAAGTGTCCAGGACAATGTTATAACCGTTGAGTTTGTACTGATGTACCATAATTCAAAACCTCATCAATTTACTTTTGTATGCGCTTCTGTTGAAGCAGAATGCGCTTTATCATGGGATTATACATATAAAATGGCTTCTAGACAAGTGAATATTGTAATTTAGCTATGGTCTCGCAGCTGCCAGCAGCTGACAAATACTTTTCGAGACCGTTTTGGGTCTCTGCGCTTAGCGATTCACGAGCAATGCGAAGTGAGAGCTTAGCGAACGAAGCGATAGCGGAGTGGTCAGCTAGGGGTAGCCCAAACCGTGCGAGAGCTGAGTCGAGAAAAGTATTTGTCGGCTGAGAGGCTCTAATCCCATAAAAAAGAAGCCGCGCCTTTCGACGCAGCCTCTTTTTGATAATATTTACTCTTCTGTGTTCTCACACTTCTGATTTGCAACACCACAACTTGTCTTGCAAGCACTCTGGCATGATGTCTGGCACTCGCCACATCCACCATTTTTAGCACTTTCACAGAGATCTCTTGTCTCAAGTGTCTTTATTCTTTCCATAGTTATTCACCTCTTTTTTTATGAATACTAAGATATTAACATAAATGAATTGTCAGTGCAAGGTCTGATTTCCTGCACATACCGTGTCAGATTTTTCTATCTTCTGATTGTTCGATCATTTTTTCGTACCAGATTATCTTGTCTTTTACACGCTCCATCTCGTCACTCAGAGCTCGCATACTGTACTTGAATTCATAGTCTACCTGCTCATCGTCTGAGAGAGCTTTCATCTTCTTTATACATTCTTCGAACTGTTTTTCAACCTTGCTTTTCTTTCTTCGATAATTTCCATCTTTACATAGTTTAAAACCTCTCCACTCTTGCATACCCCACATTACCTCCCCACTTAACAAAAAAGGACGATACAGGTTTTCCTATATCGTCCCGAAAATCTAAGCTAAATCAACTTCAACCTTTTTCAGCTTCCATATATCTTTAACATATTGTTCAATTGTTCTGTCTGATGAGAACTTGCCTGAACAAGCTGTGTTCATCAGTGCCATACGAGCCCATTTATCAGTGTCTCTGTAAGCAACATCTATTCTTGCCTGAGCTTCTGCATATGAATCGAAATCCTTGAGGATAAAGTACATATCCTCTTTTGTGAGAGAATCATACAGATCTCTGAAGATTTCCGTATCATCACAATAGGTTCCGTTTATAAGCTGTGTAAGTACATTTCGAACGTTTCTGTTGCTGTTATAGATATCCCAAGGATTATAACCGCCTTCTCGCTCGTACTTCATAACTTCATCTGCGGAGAGGCCGAAGATAAATGCATTCTCGGCACCTACTTCTTCAACTATCTCAACATTGGCACCATCCATAGTTCCCAAAGTCAGTGCTCCGTTGATCATGAACTTCATATTTCCTGTTCCCGAAGCTTCACGGGAAGCTGTAGATATCTGTTCGGATACATCTGCTGCGGCAAAGATTATCTCACCGTTTGATACTCTGTAATCCTCGATAAATACAACCTTGATCTTGTCCTTGATCGAATGGTCATTGTTTATTACATTTGCCACTGAATTGATAAGCTTGATGGTAAGTTTTGCTCTAGTATATCCTGCAGCTGCCTTTGCTCCGAAGATAAATGTTCTCGGATACATATCAAAGTCAGGATTCTCTTTAAGCTCGTTATACAGATGCATAACATGCAGGATGTTCAGAAGCTGACGCTTATACTCATGAAGTCTCTTTACCTGAACATCAAATATAGAATTCGGATCAACTTCGATACCGTTATTCTCTTTAATGTACTTAGCAAGACGAAGCTTGTTCTGGTACTTGATGTTCATGAATTCCTGCTGATATTTCTTGTCATCGACAAATGTCTTCAGCTTGCTTATCTGTGAGAAGTCTGTTATCCATTCCTCACCGATTTTTTCATTCAGCCACTGTGCCAGAAGAGGATTACCGTGTGCCAGGAATCTTCTCTGAGTAACACCGTTAGTCTTGTTATTGAACTGCTTAGGATTCATTTCATAGAAATCCTTAAGCTCTCTCTTCTTGAGAATCTCTGTATGAAGTCTTGCAACACCATTTACTGAGAATGAACCTGCTATAGCAAGATGTGCCATCTTTACCTGTCCGTCGTAAAGGATCGCCATCGACTTAACCTTATCCTGCTGTCCCGGATAAGCTTCCTGAATCTTCAGGACAAAACGACGATTTATCTCTTCTACAATCTGATATATTCTCGGAAGAAGTCTTGAGAAAAGCTCGATAGGCCATTTTTCAAGCGCTTCCGACATGATAGTATGGTTTGTATATGCACAGGTCTTTGTAGTTATATCCCATGCCTCATCCCAATCCAGACCTTCCTCATCCATCAGGATACGCATAAGCTCCGGCACTGTAAGTGTAGGATGTGTATCATTCATCTGGAATGTTATCTTCTTAGGAAGATCTTCTATCTTCTTGTTCTTTTCTTTGAATTTCTTAATAGCCGTCTGGAGTGAAGCAGATACAAAGAAGTACTGCTGCTTCAGACGAAGTTCTTTACCTGAATAGTGATTGTCATTCGGGTAGAGAACCTCACATATGGTTCTTGCAAGATTCTTCTGTTCAACAGCCTTCTCATATTCTCCCCTGTCGAAAGAATTCAGATTGAACTCCTGAATAGCTTCTGCATCCCACATGCGAAGTGTATTTACCACATTATTGCCATATCCTACGATCGGCATATCATACGGTACGGCACGTACCGAACTGTATCCCTCTTGAATAAAATGATTACGTCCGTCCTGATTCTCAACACGAACATATCCGCCGAATTTAACCTCAACAGCATATTCTGCTCTCTTCACTTCAAATGGAAATCCATCTCTTAACCAGTCATCCGGTTTTTCGATCTGATAACCATCTTCGATAGCCTGCTTAAACATACCATAACGGTATCTTATACCACATCCGTAAGCAGGATATCCCAATGTTGAAAGTGAATCAAGAAAACATGCAGCAAGTCTTCCGAGACCACCGTTTCCAAGGGCAGGATCTCTCTCCTGGTCCTCGATAAAGTTGATATCAAGTCCCATCTCTTTAAGAGCTTCCTTAATATCTTCATAATAGCCAAGGTTGAGGAGATTGTTGCCAAGAGCTCGTCCCATCAGGAACTCCATTGAAAGGTAATATACCTTCTTGACATTCTTCTCTCTGTAAACCTTATGTGTCGCTATCCATCTGTCTATTATATCATCCTTTACAGAATAACTGACGGCCTGATATATCTCCTGTGGAGTAGCCTCTTCAAGTGTCTTGCGGTAGAGGGTCTTAACATTCGTAGCAATCTCTTTCTTAAAGCCCTCTTTGTCAAATTCAGCGAGTTTTTTCATAAAGGGTTATCCTCCTTTGCTATCTGGCGACACCAAATGTAACCGTCTCACCATTTATATTCCATTCCTTGGTGAAGCCCGCCATCTTTCCTAAGATGATATGATCCGCAAGAACCGCAGCTTTAATCTTTTCATCGTTTCCGACAACAACCTGAGAAAGTTTTTCATTATTATCAATATACACAGTTATTCTGTCGGTTACTTCAAAATCTGCTTCCTTACGCATTGACTGCACTTTGGAAATGATTTCTCTCACGAAACCTTCTTCAATAAGTTCCGGAGTAAGTTCTGTATCCAATACAACGGTAACGTTATTGTCACCGAATGTTACAAAATCACCGCTCTGTGCCACATCGATAAGAAGATCCTCTTCAGTTAATTCTACTGCCTGACCTTCAACCTCAAACTTGAGTGCCCCTTCGCTCTTTAACTGTGCATAAGCGGCATTTCCATCTTCGATATCAGCCAGATATGTTCTGATCGCATTTACGATCTTTCCATACTTAGGACCAACTGTCTTAAGCTGTGGCTTAAATGTATAAGATGAGAATGATGACATATCGTCTGTGAATTCAACATTCTTGATATTCAGCTCATCTTTGATTATATCAATATAAAACTCATTCAGTTCATTTTCAGCCTTTACATACATGTTCGCAATAGGCTGACGATTCTTAATATTTGCAGCATTACGTGCAGCACTTCCGAATGTCTTGATAGTAAGGACTTCGCCCATAGCTTTCTCAAGCTCTGTATCTATCATAGACTCATCTACTTCAGGATAATCACAAAGATGTATACTGATAGGTGCTGTCTTATCTACATTTCTTACAAGGTTCTGATAAATGCTCTCTGTGAGGAATGGAACCATAGGAGCTGCAACCTTACAGATAGTAACTATAGCTGTATAAAGAGTCATGTAAGCATTGATCTTATCCTGCTCCATACCCTTTGCCCAATATCTTTCACGGCAGCGTCTTACGTACCAGTTACTGAGATCATCAACAAATTCGCTGAGAACTGCTGCTGATTCAGGAATCTTGTAAGATCCGAGATTGTCATCAAACTCCTTAATCGCTGTATTCAGCTTTGACAGGAGCCATTTATCCATAACA
>JAFZXD010000263.1 GCA_017616955.1 Eubacterium sp.
GATTTCGTTAACGATGTACAGATCAAGGTTTCAGCTCAGGAAGGAAATACAATTCCTGTATCAGTTGTTGCTAGATATATGGATGGTTCTACACCATCAGGTACAGCTGCTTACGAGAAGAGAGGTGTTTCCGTATCAGTTCCTGTTTGGACACCTGATAAGTGTGTAGAGTGTGGACTTTGTTCATATGTATGTCCTCATGCTGCTATCAGAACAGTAGCTCTTACAGAGGATGAGGTTGCTGCAGCTCCTGCCGGCTTCAAGTCAAAGGATGTTACAGGAATGCCTGAGTACAAGTTCAACATTGCAATCTCTACAATGGACTGCCTTGGATGTGGATCATGTACAAATGTATGTCCTACAAAGTCTATCGAGATGAAACCTCTTGATGATGCTCTTAAGGCTGAGCAGAACCTCTTCGACTATGCAATCTCAGTTCCTGATAAGGAAGAAGTTATTGCTAAGTTCGGTGCTGCAACAGTTAAGGGATCACAGTTCAGACAGCCACTCCTTGAGTTCTCAGGAGCTTGTGCAGGTTGTGGTGAGACACCATACGCTAAGCTTATTACTCAGCTCTTTGGTGATAGAATGTACATCTCAAATGCAACAGGATGTTCATCAATCTGGGGTAACTCTTCACCTTCAACACCTTATACAGTAAATAAGGCAGGTAAGGGACCAGCTTGGGATAACTCACTGTTCGAGGACAATGCAGAGTTCGGATTTGGTATGTACCTTGCTCAGAAGACACTTAGAGAGAGCCTTTCAGCTAAGGTTAAGGCTGTAGCTGAGACAAATGCAGAAGTTAAGGCTGCTGCTGATAAGTTCTTCGAGACATATGATGATACAATGACAAATACAGAAGCTGCAGACGCACTTGTTGCTGCACTTGAGAAGGTTGACAGCGCAGATGCTAAGGCAGTTGTTAAGGATAAAGATTTCCTTGCTAAGAAGTCACAGTGGATCTTCGGTGGTGACGGTTGGGCATACGATATCGGATTCGGTGGAGTTGACCACGTACTCGCTTCAGGAGAAGATGTAAACATCTTCGTATTCAACACAGAGGTTTACTCAAATACTGGTGGACAGTCTTCAAAGGCTACTCCTACAGGAGCTGTTGCACAGTTCGCTGCAGGTGGTAAGGAGATCAAGCAGAAGGATCTTGCTGGAATAGCTATGAGCTACGGTTATGTATATGTTGCTCAGGTATCTATGGGTGCTAACTACAACCAGCTTATCAAGGCTATCAAGGAAGCTGAAAGCTATCACGGACCTTCACTCATCATCGCTTACGCTCCATGTATCAACCACAGAATCCGTGTTGGTATGAGCAAGGCTATGGCTGAGGAGAAGAAGGCAGTTGATGCAGGTTACTGGAATCTGTTCAGATTCAACCCTGCTGAGGACAAGAAGTTCACTCTTGATTCAAAGGCTGCTACAGTTCCTTATCAGGAATTCCTTGCAGGAGAAGCTCGTTACACAGCTCTTCAGAAGGTTAACAAGGATAAGGCTGATAAGCTCTTCGCTATGGCAGAAGAGAACTCAAAGAAGAGATTTGCTCACCTTCAGGGTCTCGTAGATCTTTATGATGGAACTAAGTCAGAGTAATTCGAATTTCTGAGTAATTCAATATAAAAATATAGCCCTGAGGTTTATGCCTCAGGGCTTATTTATTAAATGAAATGCCGGATGTTAAGGTACCCAGTGTCCGTCATCAGTAAAGTGATAACTGATACCGTCTATTACCTGATCACCTGTAACCATTACTCCCGATTGATCCAGATAGTACCAAGTTTCTCCTTCCTGTAGCCATCCGGTCTTCATGTAATAATCTTCACCAAAGTAATAGTACTTGTTTTCTATTTTTTTCCATCCTTTATTAAATGCTTTTCCTTTTGTACAGTAGCACCAGTTTGACTGATACTGAACCCATCCTGTTTTGGCGGCTCCGGATGATTCGAAGTAGTAGTAACTACCATTTATTTTATACCATCCCTTTATCATGGAACCCATAGGATATTTGTTGTAGCTTTCTTTTAGAAGATATACTTTCTTTCCTTTTTTTGATGACCATCCGGTTTTCATTAATCCGTTCTTATCGAATTCAAACCAGTAGCCTTTTATCTTATTCCATCCGGTTCGGTTTCGTCCCTGTTTATCTACAAAAACCCATTTAAACTTGTTGTAATCCGAATACCATCTTGACCAGGTGCTGTTCTTCTGTTTCTGAACCCATCTGATAGGAGTTCTGGAATAAGATATCGTATGATTGCTTGTTACTTTCTTTTCAACCGAAGTTTTTGTGACTTTTCTTCCGGTAATGCCGTTAGTAACGACTTTGGATTCTTCGGTGGTTTCAGTAGTTTCTTTTTTAAGAACTACATTTGCTTTCTTTCTTACACCGGTTCTCATAGTAAGAGTATCGGTCATATCCTGAACTATCGAACTTGCTGTCTGGTCGATAGTTCTATACATTTTCTTCCCCTTTTTATCAAGAAATCCGTAGAACGGAGTGGAGTCGTCCAAACTTGCGGTTGATGTTACGACAACAGCAATCTGTGGTTTCAGTGTTTCGAGAAGCTCCTTACTTGTGGATCTTACGAAACCATGGTGCCCAACTTTCAGGACATCTATTTTGCCATGATCTTTCTTTATATACTTGGCTATTTGTTGCTCTGTTTTCTTATATACATCCAAATCTGCCATGAGAGCGGTTTTGATTCCGGATTTTTCTATATAAGTAACTATCGAGTTAGCATTTTCATCATTGTGTGAACGAGTGTGAAGATTGTATAGCTGAATATTGAAGTCCTCGAATCTGAATGAGATAGTATCATCCAGGTCGCCGCTTCCGTTCTTCTGCGAGTTTCCGCCAAGCTTTTTAAGAGCTCTGGAGGTAGGCTTATCTACTCGGAGCATATTTGCTCCTTTTACAACTTTTTTTGCCGTGTTGAAGTATTTTTCATTGTTAAACAGAAGCTCTTCATCAGGATTCGATATGTAGCCTTTATATATAAATGTTGTATCTTTATCAATCAAACCGAATTTGTTGGTTTCTGTCTTGGTAACAGGTTTATGAAATATGGTATTTGTGGATATATATTCGGTTTCTGTTACTGTTGTTGTAACCTTCTCGGAGCGTTTAGCTTTTGCAACGTCGGGAATTCCTCCGTTATGGTCTGAGTGTGAGTGGGTTACAAGTATAAAATCAAGATGAGTAACTCCTGCGGCCATAAGATAGTTGACTACGGCTTTTCCGGAAGCTGAGTCGTGTATCTTTATTCCGTACTGAGTATCGCCTGTTTTGTTTGAGGCATCGATAAGACCGAAATGCCCATTACTTTCAACAAGTATCGAATCACTGCTCTGGGTCGGATCACCATTAAGAGTTATATAATGAATGCGGTCCTCTGTATGTTCCGGTATTTGCTCGGGAGTTTGTTCAGAAGATTGTTCTGTTTGTTGCTCGGGCATTTGTTCCGAGGTATTATCCGGAATCTGTGATTCGTTATCATATTCTGCATGCTGCGCATATACCGGACTGTTGGTTGAAAATGTACCAACGGATATAAGTGAGGTAAGCAGCAATGCCAATGTTTTAGTTGCTTTCTTTTTCGTCATTATTATCTTCCTTACCAGAATTAATGTCATGAAATGCGGCAGTATTAATCAGATTAAATATCTGCTCGCAGGTTGAGGATATATTGATCCTTGCTGTTTCAGGATCCATAGATTCCTCCAGAGTAGACGGTCTTCTTATAATAGGAAAGTATGCGTCAACATCAGGCAGTGTTTCACCATCAAAACCGGGTGAAACAGAACCTACAAGTGCTATAACAGGTTTTCCGAAAACTTTTGCTATATGACCAATGCCGATAGGGGCTTTGCCCATGGCGGTCTGAGCATCCAGGCATCCTTCTCCGGTTACTACTATATCAGCCTGGCTGATGTACTTCTTCAGACCTGTTTCTTCTATTACTATCTTATTACCTGATTCGAGCTCACTGCCAAGATAGTATTTAAATGTGAATCCAAGTCCACCTGCGGCACCGCATCCGGGATAGTCCGGATCGATTTCCAGACCGAGTATCTGAGTGGTCAGCTCGGCAAAGTCAGACATCCAACTATCCATAAGTTCTATCTCTGATTCAAAGAGACCCTTTTGAGGACCGAATATATGTGATGCTCCGTTTGGTCCGTATAGAGGATTATTAACGTCGCATGCTACACGAAATCTGCACTCGTGTAACAGTGGGTTAAAGGATTCGGCGGAAATAGACCTGATGAATTCCAGATCACCTCCGGTGAGGAATCCTCCATCACCTGTTATAGGCTGCTCATGTTCGTCGTAGAACTTTGCGCCAAGAGCCTGAAGCATGCCGATTCCGGCGTCATTTGTTGCACTTCCGCCAAGACCGATTATAAAATTCCTGCATCCTTTATTTATGGCATCGTTTATCATTTCACCGACACCGTAGGTCGTGGTTTTGATGGGGTCACGATCTATATCGGGAATAAGTGTAAGTCCTGCTGCTGCAGCTATCTCGATAATAGCTGTTTTTGTAGGCTCATTAATGATACCGTATCTGGCGTCAATCTTATCGCCAAGAGGACCGGTTACTGTAATGTCTTCAAAGACACCGTTACATCCCATGGTGACAGCTTGTACGGTTCCCTCGCCTCCGTCAGCCAATGGACGTATGTCGTATTCTGCATCGGGGATCGCTCTGAGGAGTCCTTCTGCGGCTGCATTTCCACATTCAAGTGAAGAGAGTGATCCCTTCATTGAATCCATAGCAAAAACAACTTTCATAATATCATAATCTCCATAGATACTTTTTTTCTGTAAAAAATTAATTGAAAAACACAACAATTATACCTAAAAAAGGCTGTTTTGTGAATAGCAACATAAAAATAGGACAGAATTGCTCCTGTCCTAAAGTGAGTTTATATAGGTTTGTTTATTACTGGAAGTTTGTTACAAGTGCTGCTATTCGAAGTCCGAAGAGGATGAAGATTACCAGCATAACAGGGCTTACATCCTTAGCCTTTCCTGTAAAAAGCTTGATAAGTACCCAGCTGATTACACCGAACATGATTCCATTTGCGATAGAATATGTAAGAGGCATAGTAAGTGCTGCGATATAAGCACTTGCTGTATCGGCTGTATCGCTTTCAAAGTCAATCTTCTTTGCACTTGAGAACATAAGCATTCCTACATATATAAGTGCAGGAGCTGTTGCAAAGCTTGGGATAGCAAGGAAGATAGGACTTAATACGATAGCGATGAGGAACATGATTCCTGTTGTAAATGCTGTAAGTCCTGTTTTTCCACCTTCTGCAACACCTGCTGAAGATTCAACAAAACTTGTTACGGTTGATGTACCGAGGCAGGCACCTACTGTAGTACCGATAGCATCTGCCATGAATACCTTTCCTGCTCTTGGGAGTTCGCCCTTCTCATCAAGGAGTCCTGCTTTATCAGCAACACCGACAACAGTTCCAACAGTATCGAAGAGGTCGACAAA
>JAFZXD010000264.1 GCA_017616955.1 Eubacterium sp.
GGAATCCCAAATCTATCTCGCAGCCACTCTGCGAGAGGACGTCCGACAGATGAAACCACAAGGCTTACATTTCCTGCTCCGAGTCGTTTTACATCTTCTAATGAACATCCCATTCCTATACAGGAATTCACTTCAAAGCCTTCGCTTTCCAGCCACTCCCGAATCTTCTTATCTGTACCAAGAGGAAAATCAAGAGGAGTCATTCCGAGAATGTTGACTTTAATCTTATCGGTCTGTTCACCAGATCTATCTGTTAACTGAGCAGATTCATACATTTCATCAGCAAATCTCTCGGCAAGTTTCAGAAAAGCATTTCCCGCTCCCGTGATGTAACTCTGCATTCCGTTTGTCTTTACGTCAAATGCAGGAATACCTGTTTCAGATTCAACCTCATATGCTATAGCATCCATATCTATACCGATCATGGCCGGCATTGGAGACGCACATATAGCAACAAACTCTGGCCGCAGCTCCTTTGCAGCTCTTATCAGATCAGTGATGAACTTATCATCATTTCCCATAACAGCATCATTTTCCGTAAGTCCGGAAATGTACATCATACTGTCTATATCATACCATCTTGGTTCATCATGAGTTGTATATGTTGAATTGCATCCGGATGCATCGTGTATTACAGTCATTCCGCCAAATTCATAAAGTGCAGAACAGACTCCCGAAGTGTCGGCCGCATATATTGATATAATTCTTGCAGTCTGATTCATAGGCAGCTATCACACCCCCATCCTTTATGACTGATTATCTTCTTTGTATCCTTTGGCATCTTATATGCCTCTTCCATAAGTTCGGCAAGTTTTTTCACAGCATCATATCCATACAATCCGCCGCCTTCAACTATGTCTACAAAATGATGAGTTCCTGTAAAGTATGCTGCTTTCTGACCTATTGCAAGAATTTGATCATTATCTTCGGCGCTCTGTACGGCACCCATCGCTGCAAATCTCATCGCAGGGTCATTTGTCGGATAAACTTTTATATTGTCATATCTGCCATCGGAAATGATTCTATCAAATGCATCTTTTTCATCAGCAGGAAAATTATCTGCGTATATTCGAGTTACATTGAAACCGTGTTTCAAAAGAAGTTCCGAAAGTTCCAAAATATATGGAAAAGCTGTGTAATCTATAGCAATCTCCGTATCACCTATCAGAGCCTTAACTCTGTCCAACGCCTCAAATGCTTCAGCTTTTCTTTCTGTTATAAATCTATCTATATCACTTACACTCAGTCCGAGTTTCTCACCCAAAAGATGAATATTCTCATTCATCTTCTTCTCGTCAAAACGAAGAGGCACACGAACCCAGTCAGAATCCAATCTTCTTGAAAGCTGTTTTGCGGAAGCATCTGTTACAGAGAGATATGAAACTATAGTTCCTGCCGCTCCAAGTTTTAGATACTCATCATAATTTTTGCAGTCAGTTATATCCCATATTTTTTTGCCTGACATTTCAATAAGTCGGCATATATCTGATTCTTTATCATTCTTCAGATTCGTTCCGATTATCCCTACCAAGTTGTCATCTTTTTCCTGTTTTTTTACCGCTTCATAGAGACTGATCTTCATCATTGAATCCGGCGACATAGTCTTTCTCATCGTCGGGATCATATAACATTCAACAAAGTCGATATCGGGATACATTTCCTTAAGTTCGTCAGTTATCATCATGAAATCGCAACCTTCAAACATATGCATACAGCTAAGATATATAAGAACACAGCGAGGCTGTTCAGTGAGCTGATCGACTATATGAGCTGTTCCTTCGATAACTCGTTTTTCCATCTCGCCATTCCACATATCTTCTTTACGGAGTGCAACCCATGACATACGTTCCATCTCATTCATCTCTGCAGCTGTAAGTATTACGCCTCGAAGGCATCCTTGCGCACAGACATATACCTGATGCGAGTCGGGAATAAGCATGCCGGTATGTACGATATTCCAAACTCCCCTTGCGGGAGCATTGTACTGAAGCCCCTCAAAAAAAGGAGAAGCAAAATCCATCTCCGAAAGCTTTATCGGTTCGGGAACTCTGTTTTCAGTTGTATGAAGTGACTTGATCATATCTTTTCCTTTTTATTTGAACTGAGTCATTATTCTGTCTGCCGCCCCGAGAAGTATCTTGGTAACTTCACTGTCGGGATAAAGCTCAACCACTGTCTTTCCGGCTGCTTCAGCCTTCTCAAATATATTATCTCTGGGCACAACTGTTATTACTTCCGTATCAAAATCGCAGGCCAGCTCCTGTGCCCTCTTTTCTTCATCTTCAACGCCTCGGCAATTCAATATGATTCCACCGAGTTTTGCATAATCACGCTTCTTGAAATTCTCGACCGCCATCGCTATATTTGCTGCCGCATATATGGACATCTTTTCTCCGGAAGTTACGATATAAACCTTATCGGCATAGCCTTTTCTCATTGGCATAGTAAAACCTCCGCAGACTACATCACCAAGAACATCGTATATTACAACATCCGGCTTATATACTTCATAAGCTCCCTTTGCCTCAAGTGATTCGAGAGCATTTATAATTCCACGTCCGGCACATCCAAGTCCCGGAACAGGACCGCCTGCTTCAACACATAACACTCCTGCCGAACTCTCTTTAACCATATCCTGAAGAGTGAATGGTTTTCCGCTTCTGACAAGGTCAAGCACTGTAGTCATCTCTTCTTTTGGTCTGAGCAGAGATGTCGAATCAGCCTTAGGGTCGCATCCTATCTGCATAACAGTAAGCCCTCTTGCTGCCATAGCTGCACTCAGATTGGATGAAAGCGTAGACTTTCCTATTCCACCTTTTCCGTATATCGCAAATTTGATCATATCTTTTCTCCCTAAAAAGCTGACACGTGATCACCTCGCGTTATTGCCACTTGGTAACCTACACTCTTTACGCGTGCCTCTATACAAGCCTTGCATTCGCCCGAAGCCTCACCTGTACAGATCTTATTATCATACAACATATATTTATCTCTTACCTGAACCGGTGAAAGGTTCGGCATGATGACATTTGCCCCTGCAAGCACTCCCTGTTCACGTCCGTCCGGTTTTATAGTTCCCAATGCAGTCGTTGCCGGAAGCAGAACCTCCGGAAGCAGAAGTCTGCACAAACTGATAAGATATAATGTCATCTCATACGACCCCTTCGGTTCATCTTTAAAAGGTGTATCAGAATGTGGTAGGAACGGGCCAAGTCCAATCATCTCAGGTTTAAAATCCTGCATAAACATCATATCATCCACGAGACATTCAACAGTCTGGTGAGGGGATCCAATCATAATTCCACATCCGGTCTGATACCCCAAATCCTTCAGATCTTTCAGACATCTCATTCGATTCTTCCATGACATATTTTCCGGATGAAGCTTTTTGTAATGTTCTTCATTTGCAGTTTCATGTCGTAGTAGATATCTGTCAGCGCCGGCATCTTTATATGCTTTATATTCTTCGTAGCTCTTCTCTCCTATAGAAAGAGTAACCGCACAATCAGGAAATTCTTCTTTAATCCGTCTCACTACAGAACATATGGTATCCGCATCATAGTACGGATCCTCTCCGCTCTGAAGGACAAATGTCCTGAAACCGTATTCGTATCCACTCCTGCAGCATTCCCGAATATCCTCAGGACTGAGACGATATCTTTCAAGTCCTGTATTTCCTGCTCTGAGTCCACAGTAGTAACAATTTCGACTGCATGTATTTGAGAACTCAACTATTCACGGATAAATATATCTTTACCATAGATTTTGTCAGCAACTGCCCTAGCCTTTTTAGCAGCATATTCCATAGTTTCAACAGATATTCCTCTGATCAGAGTTCTCCACTCATCTCTCGAAAGACTGTTCTCAGCTTCAAGCTTATCTATTAAATTGAAGATTATATTTTCTGACATAAAGCCTTGCTCCCAAACGTAGAAAAAGCACTCTTCTTCTGACAGAAGAGTGCCTTGGTTTTGTACATAATAATCCCATTAACGAGATCTTTCTCAAGTAATCTTAGCCACAAGCTTCTATCTCAAGCTCCGAATCTCGGAGGTTTCAATATCAGGTTGATCTTTATTATTCTTAATATCTTGGCTAATTCTAACATGCTGTCAACGAGTGTGTCAACTGCAACACTTTTTATGTCAGCTGCAGTTATTCATTATACAACATTTTCATGATATCAGCTAATTCTTCAAGAGATATGCCACTCATTTTTGCTTTATCTACTACTTTCTGAAGCAGATCTTCTGCCTGACGCAAGTTTTCTTCACGAAGGAACTCGGCATTCTGTGCCTTTACATAGCTTCCCTTTCCCGTATAGGTTTCTATGAAGCCATCCCGCTCCAGTTCCTCATAAGCACGCTTTGTGGTAATGAGACTTACCCTCATCTGCATGGCGAGATTACGCATTGAAGGGAGAGCCTCCCCAGGGGAAAGTTCTCCACTCATTATCATACCTTTTATCTGACACACAATCTGTAAATAGATTGGGGCATTTGACGAATTCGAAATAATTATATCCATAAACTCAAGTCCTTTATTAACCTTCCTTAGTTGCAATCTCCTCACGGTGTCCGGCACCATGTTTAGCCATATATATCCAGCATGGAATTCCGAGAATCAGCGATGACGCCATCATACACAGTCCGATCTGAAACTTTTTTCCTTCAACATATTCCTCTGACAAGAAGATGGATGCTAGCGGATTGCATATGGTATCTATCACTGCATGTGCGATGATCGGAGCTATAACCGAATCTGTCATCTTGCGGAACATCTGGAACAGCATAAACATCAGAACCGAACCGACGCCTGCAAGGACCTTACCCTTTATCAGATATAAATCTTTATAAACCAATCCTCTCTCTCAA
>JAFZXD010000265.1 GCA_017616955.1 Eubacterium sp.
AACTACATGGGAGTCGGTAACGGTCTTGAATACGAGGAGGCACCTTACGGTGGAGTGCTATGGCCTCAGTCGGATCTGTTTATGGAGCAGAATACATTTGACAAATACTGCGGAAGCGAACCTTTCCATGTATATTATCTGACGGTCAGCGGACATCTGAATTATTCTTTCGGTGGAAATGCCATGTCAGAGAAGAACAGAGAATATGTTGAAGATCTTTCTTATTCGGAGACAACGAAGGCATATATAGCTTGTCAGATAGAATTTGAGAAGATGATAGAAGCTTTGAATGATGATCTGGAGAGAAAAGGTATAGCGGACAAGACTCTGATAGTTATATGCGGAGACCATGTTCCGTACGATAACATGACTATTCCGTCTGAACTGGCGGGAAGAGAGCTGGACAGTTTCGAAGAATATAAGAATTCACTTATAATATATTCTGCTTCTATGGAGCGGTCGGTAAAGGTGGATAAGCCTTGCTACTCGCCGGATATACTTCCGACTGTTCTTAATCTCATGGGGCTGGAGTATGATTCGAGAATGCTGGTCGGCAGGGATATCCTGTCAGATGAGCCCGGGCTTGTAATATTCCCGGACAGCAGTTTCATCACAGATGGTTACAGATATGATGCTATTACAGGAGAATTATCCGGCAGTATGAGAAATTCCGTATCAGATACTGAACTGGAAGCTCAGAGGTCAATTGTGTCCAACAGATTCCGTATGTCCGATGCCATATGTGAACTTGATTACTACAGTTATGTCGAGGAACTGATGAAGGGGGAGAAGTAGTATATTATGATAATAGAAACAGAGAGATTGATACTTAGAGAATATACATTAGATGATTTTGATGCGTTATATGAGATAATGTCAGATTCGGAGACCATGCAACATTATCCGGCTCCTTTTGATGAAGAGAGAACCAGGGGATGGATTACTTGGAATCTTGATAACTATAAAAAGTATGGTTATGGTCTA
This sequence comes from Eubacterium sp., assembly GCA_017616955.1. Classification (GTDB taxonomy): domain Bacteria; phylum Bacillota; class Clostridia; order Lachnospirales; family Lachnospiraceae; genus Eubacterium_Q. Next base: position 985 of record JAFZXD010000265.1, read on the forward strand.
TGGGCTGTTACTTTAAAAGAAACAGGAGAATTTATAGGAGACTGTGGAATCACTATTCAGGATATTGATGGAGAATTCCTACCTGAGATAGGATATCATATCAATAAAAAATATTGGAGACAGGGATTCGCAAAAGAAGCGGCTCGTGCTTGTCGAGATTGGGTATTCAAAAATACAGATTATAATATGATATATTCCTATATGAAGTACACCAATATAGGCTCATATTCAACAGCAATTGCAAATGGTATGAAAAAAGTAAAAGAATACCCTGATCCAAAGAATAAGATATCTTATGCTTATGCTATATCACGCGAGGAGTGGGAAAAACTCGTATAATTTCCATTATGGCAATTGTTATATGGTTTGTCGGTACAAACATTCTTTATGATTGACTATGCCTATATATATAGAAGATAATCGATTTAGAAGCAAAGTAGGCTGGTTTTGAATGGGGGTGTTCGTATGATCAGTTTAAACGATGCAAAAGAGGGTGTTTGTTATCATATTCTGTGGATGTTCGGATTGGCAGAAGAGGTAAAAGGCATGATGCGATATGAGACAAGTAAGATTCTCAAGGTAGTTTCAAAAAACGAGGGCGGAAATGTAGTCATATCGTATGATGACCGACGCTTTGATTTGTCTCCTGAGCTGGCGTATTGTATAAAGATTTCGGAAGTATAAAAACTATAAATCACTTGTTCCGATATGGTCTGTTTACGGGAAAAAAGTGAGAAAAATAAAGGATAGAAAAGTATTTGACATAGTACTGACAAAATGGTATTATTATTAAGCGTTTTGTGAAACGCAACTGAAATCACATCGGTTTATGTCGCTTTTTCGACACTAAACTTGGTAGCGAATCAAGGCTTTGCTTTGGTCGGATGTTCAGCTTGGAGATGTACTCAAGTGGCTGAAGAGGTGCCCCTGCTAAGGGTATAGGTCGTTAACGCGGCGCGAGGGTTCAAATCCCTCCATCTCCGATTTTCTTTTTCAATAGTTCAATGGTAGAGCGCTGCGGCGAGTTCCCTGGTCTCGAAGTTGGTTATTGATTAATATTCCTCGATAGCTCAATGGTAGAGCACTCGGCTGTTAACCGAGGGGTTGTTGGTTCGAGCCCAACTCGGGGAGCACATTATAGCACACCCTTGTGGTGTGTTTTTTATTTTTCAGAGGTAGAGCACTCAGTAGTTAATCTTTGGATTGGGAGTTATAGTTTCCATTTTGTTTGGAATATTTACAATGATGTTGTCGCATATATTTAGAAATACAACACAGTACTTGCCTTATATACAGTATTTTATTCATAATATTCTTTATTATGACGATTGAAATGTATCGAAGATCAGAAGTGAGAAGTAGATAAAATTCGCCGGGAGTTTCCTCCCGGCGTTTTGAGTTAACTGTATTTTTATGCTCTTTTTTAACTATGAGATACAGCGTGATCGAACAAAACCTTCTTTGCATTTTCAGCAGATGCAAATGGACCCGGAATTGTTCTGATACCACGGTGATCTCCGAAGTAGTCCTGGTCAAATGTTATAGATGTTCCGTCAGGATTCTCGAAACGCTGTTCAGGTTCAAATGCTACACCAAGTGTATCACTTGTGATTACAGAGTTTTCGAAGTCCTTAAGGAATTTATATATGTTGGTTTTGAGCTTAGGCATTCCCATGCTGTCGCTGATTTCAACATTTACTTTACTACGTTTATCTTCAAGATATGTTTTTTCGTGTTTGCAGATATTTGCACCATTGAAGTATGCATTTCCTTCTAACCAAACAGGAAGATGTCCGAAATGAGGTTCTGCAAGCTTACCCATATCAGGATTCTCACCCTCTTCAAATGGCTTAATCCACTCCTCATATGTTGGGAATATGTCAAAAGGAGCGGTTCCAACAGCCATATAGTCAGGATCCTGAGGTGTTTTCTTTTTATCTTCAATCTTATACTTCTGTACAAATATATTGTTGTATATTCTATCGTCTCCGTGAAGGATAGTCATGAAACCGGCAACTTCTGTCCTGTGTCTTATATGGTAAGGTGTGTATCTTGGCTCACGCTGATTGTTGATAATACTGTCTACTCCCGAATTGATAAGACTGAAGCCGCCGAGTACAAGATTATGAACACAGGCAATGCCCTCACTTGGAATAGTGATGGAAACCTTTGACAGAAGCAGGTTATTGTCTATAAGTGTTGGACCGTGACCTACTTCAACGAATACGTCAGTGTTGAACATAGCACCCTGGGCGCTCTGTATTCCGTCAGGCTTATGATTGTCATGGAAGAGGTTTTGAGAAACTCTGGCTCCCTGTGCTTCCCAGTCAAGCCATACTCCCATGATACAGTTGTGTATATGATTTCTTCTTATAGTAACATCGATACCTGCATGAAGCTTGATTCCTGCTGTTTCTGCACCGCCGAGCTGCTGTGAATTACAGATATGATGTATGTGACAATCTTCTATAGTTGAGAAAACTGCGCCCATACGTCCTACGATACCGGTCTGTTCACAGTGATGAACATGGCATCTGCGGATTATATGACTTCCGATATTCTCCTTAAGCCATCCATGATACTGACCGCGGCATACAGCGTCACGTTCCATCTGAGTTGGGCTTTTAACGCGTTTTTCGGTGAAATACATATCATTTTCAGGATCAAGGTATTTTCCGAGAGAGATACCGCAGCATTTACTGTTACTGATCTCGCAGTCCTCGATAATCCAGTCTTTGCTCCAGTGAGGTCCGATCATTCCGTCCTGATAAGCAGCAGGAGGAGCCCAGGTTGTAGCGGCTTTGTTGATATTGAATCCGCTTACTGTTATATAATTAATCCCATTTTCACAAGGCATAAAGCAGTTACGACGTACACTGATCTCTACCTTTTCCTTATTAGGATCTTTTCCGTGGAAGTTAGCATATAGAACTGTTACATCGCCATCCTGTTCTGTATACCACTTATAAGTAGATTCTTCTTGATTCCAAGCACAAGGATCCGGTTTAGCCTTGATACATTCATTAAGAGTAACTGTCTCATACATCATAAGGTCATTTAGGAAAACAGCTCCCGTATGACGTACCTTAGGAGCAAAATACCAGTCTCCGTATACGTATGTTGTGTAAGGATTGTAGTCTCCGAATATGGAGTTATTGACGCGGACTGACCATACATCACCTTTGTATTTTGTCCAGCCGCTAAGCTCTTCTGCTCCCGTGATGACAGCTTCAAGCGGTTTTTCAGAACGATAAGTAATACGAGCATCTTCGGTTCCGGCATTTATCGGGCAGACGTATTCACGATAGATACCTGGTGCTACGATTACTTCATCGCCCGGTTGAGCGATCTTTGCAGCATCGTTGATATGCTTGAAAGGTCTTGATTTGGATCCGTCACCATTTCGCTCTGTAGACGAATCAACGTAGAAAATTCTTGCAGTTGGCATAGTTATCCTCCTTTATGAGTTAAATATGACCACTATGTAACGAAATTTTTACCTTTAATACCCTATATTGTATCAGATTAAAAAGTTAATAGCTATACACTTTTTTTCATTTTTTTATTGACAAATGGGGGTAAAATGATGTATAAACTTGTAGTGCCTATTTATGATAGGACACAAGAAAAGTATAATATGGCGACTTAGCCAAGTGGTAAGGCGTGGGACTGCAACTCCCTGATCATCGGTTCGAATCCGTTAGTCGCCTCTTCAAACACCGAATTATTCATAATTCGGTGTTTTTTTGTATATTTCCCGTTTTATACACGAAAATGTTAATATTATTTGAATAATATTAATTTTTTTGAATATTGCCCATTTTATTGAACCATCGTTATCATGCAGTGATGACAACGGACTTTGTGCATGTTTCACAAAATGACAACTCAATATTGACAGTATTGAACAAAGAAACTATTATGAGCATGTTGGTACATGCAAAAACTTCGAAGGCCAACATTATGGGAATTTTTTAAAAGAGTTAAGGAGAAATGGGAAAATGAGTAAAAAAACAGGCTTTCTTTCTGTTACATTGGTAGCAGGATTAGCTACGGGATTATTAGCACCACATTATACAGGACTGACAGTAAACGCTGCACCAAGTTTAAATCCATATGGTACAGTTCAGGCAGAAATTGATTTTGAACGTGATATAAAAGAAGTTTATACAGAGGGAGATATTCAGGGTGTTAGTCTTGAATCAGGAAACTACTTCCAGATGAGAACTGTTAACTTCTCACAGGGAGTTTCTAGAATAGGTGTAACAGTTAAAGCTGATACTATGGGTAAGCTCGAAATACATAAGGGAGGAAAAGACGGAGAAGTTGTAGGATCTATCAAGATTAACAACACTAACGGAGAATATAAGAATTTTTCTTCACCTGTAACAGGTTTAGAGGGAACAGAGACTATCACATTTGTACAGTCAGTAGGAAGCAGTATGGTTGACAGCTGGAATGCTGAACCGGGTGCTGTTACTGAGCAGCCGGGAGTTACTGTTGAACAGCCTGCTGTAGACGATTCAGAAAGTCGTTACGATAAGGTTGAGGCTGAGGCATGTACAAAGTCTGATAAGGCTATGACAACACCTAACAAAAAAGCTGTTATGATTACAGAAGGTGAATATATACTTGCAAAGGACGCAGATTTTTCAGAAGGACTTGCTGGTTTCTATGTAAACGCTGGATCATCAGCAGCTCAGTCATCTATGGCTATATACATTGATGAAATAAAGGGAGATGCTCTTGCAACAATCGCAGTTACTAATAAGGATACAGCTGAACTTAGTGCAAAGTTTGCTTCAGATATAAAGGGAAAGCATGATGTATACTTTGTAGCAAAGAAGGGTATGGTAACAATTGACTCTTTGCAGGCAATTAAGGCAACTGGTGAGGTTGCATCAGAGGAGCCGGTTGTAGAAGAGCCTACATCAGAAGAGCCAGTAGTAGAAGAGCCGGTAGTAGAGCAGCCTGTAACAGGAGATACAGTAAATGCTTATGATATGGTTCAGGCAGAAGCATCTTCAGAATTCAAAAATGCTATGATATCACCTAAAAAGGATGAAGTAGCTATGCTGCCGGGTGGTTATATAGCTATAGAGAATGTTGATTTCTCAAGAAAAACTGATGGAATCTTTGTTTATACAAGAGCAGAAAAACAGCCGGGATTAAAACTGAATGTATATCTTGATGATATGAATGGCAAGCCTATTGCAACAATTACTGCTCATGGAATGAATGCTATTAAAGAAAGTGGCGCAAGAATCACTACAGATATAACAGGAACTCATAAAGTATATATTGTATCTGATAGCGAGAATGCAAAGAATATAACAATTGATTCTTGGAAATTGTCAGAGAAAAAGACTGGAGAGCCTACATCAGAGGAACCAGTAGTAGAGCAGCCTGTAGAGGAGCCTACATCAGAAGAGCCAGTAGTAGAGCAGCCAGTATCAGGAGATACAGTAAATCCTTATGACAAGGTTGAGGCTGAGAAATGTACAAAAATTGAAAATGGTATGAAAACACCTAGCAAGAATGCTGTACTGGTAAGAAAAGATGGATATATTTATGTAGAGAATGTAGATTTTTCAAAGGGTATTGATGGAATCTTCGTAAATGTTGAATCATCAACAAAGTCTACTATAGATGTATACCTCGATAAAATGAGCGGAAACGCACTTGCACAGATCGTTGTTACACCAGATAAAAAGACTAATGGTGTAAAGCTTAGTTCAGATGTAAAGGGAACACATAGTGTTTACTTTGTAGTAAAAGGAGATTCTGTAACAATAGATTCTTGGTATGCTCTCCAGGGACATAAGACAGAAGAG
>JAFZXD010000266.1 GCA_017616955.1 Eubacterium sp.
AGGTGTGTCACTATGCAAAGGATGAACATCTAAGCAATTGTAATGTCATGGTTCTTCTGGATAACAGTCAGACTACTACAAGTCAGTCCATCATACTTACCGCTATTAAGGAGACCATCAATAATTATAATATGGATGAGATCATTAATGTGGAGAGTAAATCCATAACAAGTAATACGGACTTTGCTGCTGAGGAGGAGATAAGAGATCTTTTTGTAGAACAGGATAGTCTTCCCGATGTTATAGTATGCCTTAGTGAGAAGAGTACAATCTGTGTTTATCAGACTGTTGTAGATTTTTATCAGGTAGGAAAGGTAGAGGTATTTGGATATTATCTGTCTCCAACCATAGAGACAGCTATTAATAATGACGTTATTAAATCATCACTGGTTGTAGATACCGAGCAGATGGGGCAGTATTCGGTGCGTGCACTGAATGAGTATAAGGAAAGTTCCTATGTCAGCGAGATATATCTGATAGATACCAGTCTTGTTACTAAAGAAAGTCTCCAGACTTCTGATGTGGAAGGAGGGGATGAAGATGATCAGGAAGCTGAGTAAGGCGTTTGCCGATATCCATCTGAGATCAAAGTTGTTCCTGGTTATCGCCGGAACCATGCTTATCATTCTTATGGTAAATATATTTGTTTACTATAATCTGAATCTGATCATAAAACAGCTGGATGATATATATACAGGAAATGTTCGACTGAATGAGCTTGAAGATGCGCTGGATATGGTTCAGGATAACATGGTGGGTTATCTGAATACGAAGAGTACGGATACCCTTAAAGACTACTATCGTTCCGAACAGAAGTATCAAGGGCTTCTTGATGTGCTTGAGAAGAGAGTAACTGATAATGAACTAAAGCTCATGGAGCATGACATTTACAATATGTCACAGAGTTATCTTTTGTTGACAGAGGAGACCATTGAGGCTAAGCGTGGTAGAAATATAGAGAAATATAAAAGACATTATGAAGAAGCAACTCAGATATACAAATATATAAATTCATACATTACGAGTCTTAACGGTGACAGATTCCGTGCCAATACTGAAAGTTATAAGGAACTGTCATCGGCACTTGGGTATATGGAATTTACAAGTATGATGATATTTGTCATAATGGCGGTATTTGATATAATGCTTGTATTTTTGGTTACTCGTAATATCACCCGTCCTCTTCATGAACTGGCTATAGCAGCGGATAAGGTTTCGGCAGGAGAACTTGATAAGGTTGGCATAGTTAAGGTTCACGGACAAGATGAAATAGGCGTTGTTACCGTGGCATTTAATCAGATGGTTAGCAGTATTCCCGGATATCTGTCCAGGCTTCGTGATGGTATGCAGAAGGAACAGATGCTGAAGGAGAAGGAGCTGATGATGGAATCTCATCTGAAGGACGCACAGCTTAAGTATCTTCAGGCACAGATCAATCCTCACTTCCTATTTAATACGCTGAATGCGGGAACTCAGCTTGCTCTTATGGAGAAGGCTGACCGTACATATGAATATATTCAGAATGTTGCAGCCTTCTTTAGATATAATATTACTCAAAATGATGAAGTAACTCTTGCACAGGAGATTCAGCTGGTAGATACATATGTTTATATACTGAATGTGCGTTTTTCCGGAGATATACATTTTTCAAAAGATATAGAAAGTGAGGATCTTCTGAATGTAAGAATTCCGGGAATGATTCTTCAGCCGATTGTGGAGAATAGCGTTAATTACGGAATACGTGACATAGACAGAGAAGGACATATAGAGCTTTCGGTATACAGGGTTGATGAAAATATCTGTATAAGTGTAATTGATAATGGGGTCGGAATGACACAGGAAACTATACAGAGTATTCTTAACGGAGAATACAAACCGGCTAAGGCGGACGAAGAGGTTAAGAAGGGAAATGGAATCGGTCTTAATAACGTTATCGAAAGATTGAGACTGTACTATAATAATAATACTAATTTTGAGATTATCAGTAACGGCATGAATGAAGGAACCGAAGTGGTTATTACTGTGCCATATACGGAGGATTAATATGTATCGTGTGATGATAGCAGATGATGAGGGAATAGTAATTGATTCTTTCAAATATCTGTTAAAGGAAGAATTCGGAGAAAGCGTTCTGGTTGAAACGGCAAAAACCGGTAGAAGTGTTATCGAACTTGCTGAAAGATTTCGCCCCGATATAGCGCTTATGGATATCCGTATGCCCGGAATAAATGGAATCGATGCCATAAAAGAGATCAGAAAAAGAAATGAAGGCATCATATTTATTGTCATTTCCGCATACGATAAGTTCGTCTATGCACAGGAAGCCATCAACCTTGGGGTAATGGATTACCTGAACAAGCCTGTGGACAAGGACCAGTTTATTCAGACTATAAAGAAGGCTATGCTTCAGGTGGATGATGAGAGAGAAAAGAGATCCAGAGAGCTGGAGATTCTGGAAAAGATGGAAACAGTAGCTCCGATAATAGAGAGTGGACTTATTTATAACTTACTGTTCCAGGACTTCTATAAAGAAGATATTGAGAATTTTAAAAAAGTTTTGGAGATAGAATCTGATTATGGCTATATGATAGCGCTGATATTCGGAGAACAGCAGAAGGACGGATTTATGACGAATGCCGTCGGTTCGTCGGTTAAGATTCAGAATCATATCAGAGATCTTCGAGAGATAATCAAGAGTTTCTTTAACGGAATAATCAGTGCTGTTATGGCAAATAAGATAGCGGTTTTCGTTCCTTTTGATAAGAAAGAATTTGATTATAATGAAAGAATAGAAATCATAGATACTGCGAGAAATATGGTCAGAAAACTGAACACCCAGATGGATGTTACTTTCAGAGCGGGAATCGGTTCAATAAAAACTCTGGATCAGCAGATGGTTTCATACAACGAGGCTTTGGACAGCCTTACTATGACAACGGGATCTGTCGTGCATTCTGATGATGTGGCTGTTGGCTGTGATTA
>JAFZXD010000267.1 GCA_017616955.1 Eubacterium sp.
AAAAGGAACATTGTATTCTTCACAGAGTTCTTTGATTACCTTAGCCTCCTCAAGGAATATCTCATCAGACAGATTCTTCTCGCGAAGCTGTACAAATGTAACTCCACCATCAAGACTTTCTTTGACAACCTCATACAGAGATTCTTCTTCAAGCCAGTGTCGGTCTGTTACAGCATATAATACAAGATCTTTCTTATCGCAGTTCATACTTAGCTCCTTTATCAAGTGTTTCTTCATCCATGTTGTAGATGGCATCAATTATTCTGTTTCTGTATGTAGCGTTGCCATCTCCGTCCTGCATTCTGCTCCATGCAATCTCACCCGCAAGTCCCATAGTACATACTGCAGCTGCAGCTGCTTCAAGAACGCTATCTCTGTTGGCTACAACAAATGCTGTCATCATTCCGGATAGCTGACAACCTGTTCCGGTAATCTTGCCCATCTCAGGACGACCATTTCTGATAACAAAACATCTGTCACCATCGGCAACAAGATCGATTGCGCCTGTAATAGCAACAACGCTTCCGCTTTTCTTTGCAAATTCTTTGACAAACTTTACCGCTGCATCCAGATTATCATCTGTAACAGCATCGGCTACGTCAGCATCTACTCCTTTAGTTGTTCCGCTTCCGAGAGCAAGAGTTTTAATCTCAGATATATTTCCACGGATAACATCGAACTTCAGTTCATCCATAAGTTTAACAGCTGTTTCTGTTCTAAGCTTTGAAGCACCTGCACCTACAGGATCCAAAAGAGTTACCGTGCCTATTTCATTTGCCTTTTTACCGGCAACAAACATTCCTTCAATTGTACGCTTATTCAGTGTACCGATATTGATATTCAGACCTCCGCATATTGAAGTGATGTCCTCAACATCTTCCGGCTCATCAGACATGATCGGACTTCCTCCGCAAGCAAGAAGAACATTTGCAACATCGTTAACAGTAACATAGTTCGTTATGTTATGAACAAGCGGAACTGAGTTACGGACATTAGTGATACATTTTCCTAACATAAAAGCCTCCATTTGTTGCCATAAGCAACATGATAAAAATAAAAAACGCAGACATGCCAATAGACATATCTGCTAAAATCATCCAAATCATATTAAACGAATCTGCAAGTATCCCTACGTTGGCATTATCCAAATCAGGTTAAGGGTCCAGACAACACAGTCTGTTCTCAGCAAGCTTTCCGCCAGCTCCCCATTTTGAATGCATTTTCAGAACATTCGAACGAATTATACTATCATTGACTGATATTTTCAATAAATACTTGTAAAACTTAAAAAAACATTGTATTATAAGTATCTAACCATTGTTAGATATCCTTAAGTTAATATTATTACAGGAGGTTTTTAAATGAGTGCGATATTCAAAGATATCCCGGTCATAAAGTATGAAGGCCCCGATAGCAAGAATCCTTTTGCCTTCAAGTACTATGATCCGGACCGGGTAATCCTTGGAAAAACAATGAAAGAACATCTTCCATTTGCAATGGCTTGGTGGCATAATCTCGGTGCCAACGGTGTTGATATGTTCGGACGAGGAACTATCGACAAACGTTTCGGTGCCTCTGAAGAAGGAACCATGGAACATGCTAAGGCAAAGGTTGATGCCGGAATAGAGTTTATGCAGAAGCTCGGTATCGAGTATTACTGCTTCCATGATGTTGATCTCGTTCCTGAAGCAGATGATATCAACGAGACTAACAGAAGACTCGATGAACTTACAGACTACCTCAAAGAGAAGACAGAAGGTACTAACATCAAGTGTCTTTGGGGAACAGCCAATATGTTCAGTAATCCTCGCTTTATGAACGGTGCCGGAAGTACAAACGATGTTGACGTTTACTGTTTCGCTGCCGCTCAGGTAAAGAAAGCTATCGAACTCACAGTTAAGCTGGGAGGAAGAGGCTATGTATTCTGGGGAGGTCGTGAAGGATACGAGACACTCCTTAATACAGAGGTTAAACTCGAGCAGGAAAATATCGCAAACCTTATGAGAATGGCTCGCGATTACGGAAGAAGCATCGACTTCGACGGAACTTTCCTTATCGAACCAAAGCCGAAGGAACCAATGAAGCACCAGTATGATTATGATGCTGCAACTGCTATTGGTTTCCTTAAACAGTATGGTCTTGATAAAGACTTCAAGATGAATATTGAAGCAAACCATGCAACACTTGCAGGTCATACATTCCAGCATGAGCTCAGAATCAGCCGCATAAATGATATGCTCGGTTCTATCGATGCAAATCAGGGCGATGTAATGCTCGGATGGGATACAGACTGCTTCCCAAGCAATGTATACGATACTACACTTGCTATGTATGAGATAGTTAAGAACGGTGGTCTTCCGGTTGGAATCAACTTTGATTCAAAGAATCGCCGTCCAAGCAATACTTACGATGATATGTTCCATGCATTTATTCTCGGAATGGATTCATTTGCATACGGACTTATCAAGGCAGCTGAGCTTATCGAAGATGGAAGAATCGAAGGCTTTACAGCTAAGAAGTATGAGAGCTTTAACACTGAGCTCGGACAGAAGATCAGAAAGGGAGTGACAACCCTTGAAGAGCTTGCTGCTAAGGCATCTGAATTAAAAGCTCCTGCAGGTCCTATATCAGATAAGCAGGAATATCTTGAAGGTGCGCTTAATAACATCATACTTTCAAACAACTAAACCAAATACGGCAGTCTGAAGATTCGCTCTTCAGGCTGCCGTATCCCTTTATATTCTTTTCACTTAAAATCGATATAGTATCATCGTTAGTACAATCGTCAATGCGGTTAGTATTCCTTGTATACTAACTCCGTATTTTATATACTCCCTGAATCTGTATCCTACTCTCATCGTCATTCCGATACTGCATGCCAGCCATATAAGTATGTTCCAGTCTATATTTGACAGAGCTTTCTTCTGTTCTACCACTCCGCCCAAAAGACATATCAATGCACCATATTTGGGTATCCATATATATTTCATTTATTCATTATCTGAATTACAATTTTAC
>JAFZXD010000268.1 GCA_017616955.1 Eubacterium sp.
ATTCATATCCGATTCGGGTTTTAACAGAGAGACGGATATCACTGCTCAGTTTATTAAGACCTGACATTATCTCATCAAGGAATATATCGAGCTTTTCGGGATAGTTAAGAAATCCGGAGCCACGTCCTTTTGAGACAACCGTTCCTGAAGGACAGCCGAGATTGATATTTATTTCTTTGTAGCCCAGATTGATAAGCTGTTCGGAAATCTGAAGAAAAAGCTCACTGTCATTTGTCAGAATCTGAGGAACAAGATTGATGTCCTTATTGTTGTCCGGATGTACATCACGAAGTTCCCGTCCTTTTAGATGACTTGCGGTGAGAAATGGTGTATAGTATTTATCGATCCCGCCATAGTACTTGGCAAGGGCGTTACGGTAGATGTAAGTGGTGATGCCCTCCATAGGGGCTAGGTATATATTTGTAAACATGGTGGACTCCTGGATATATTGTCTTATTGAATAAAAATACGGAATTCTCAGTATATCCTCTCGAAGGGACGCTCTCGCTCCCGTTCGGGCTACCCCTAGGCTCACTAAGCTCTCACTTCGTGCATAAGCACTCGTGAATCGCTAAGTGAACAGACCCGAAAGGGCCCCGAGAGGATATATGAGAATTCTTTATACATGCTCAATTTACTTACGACAATATATCAGAATTCCAGGATGTTTACAAATATATAGAGAGAAGAAGTGGGGAATAGGGGAGAAAGATAGAGAGAGGATGAGATGTAATGAGTAAGAGTAATATAGTTTTGATCGGAATGCCGACTTCGGGTAAGAGTACTGTTGGGGTTATTCTGGCGAAGCTTTTGGGAATGGATTTTATAGATTCGGATCTGTTGATCCAGAAGAAGGCCGGCAGGAAGCTGGCACAGATTATAGAAGATGACGGGCTTGAAGGATTTCTCAAGATCGAGGAAGATGTGTGCTGCAGTATCGAGGCTGAGAATACGGTCATCGCTACCGGTGGAAGTGTTGTGTATGGTGCGACTGCGATGGAGCATTTTAAGAGTATCGGAAGGGTTGTGTATTTGAAGATTGATTACGAAACTCTTGAGGCAAGACTTCATCACACTAAGCAGAGAGGTGTGGTCCTTCGTCCGGGCCAGAGTAAGAAGGATCTCTATGATGAGAGAACTGTTCTCTATGAGAAGTATGCAGATATAGTCATTTCCGAAGAAGGTAAGGGCATAGAGGAGACTGTCGCCAGCCTGAAGGAAGCTTTATCATAGGAGATGCGTTATGAGTACTGCGATAGTTTTGCAACAGATGGGTGTGATCATCATCCTCGTTGCTATAGGAATATATCTACATAAGAAGAAAGTTATTGAAGGAAATGTATCACAGAAGATCTCGACGATAGTTATGGATATATGCAATCCTGCGCTTATCCTTGCGTCGATCCTGTCGGGAAATGTTGACGTAGACCACGGGGATCTTCTGATGGCAATACTGCTTGGATTTATATTCTATCTGGGGCTGGTATTTATGGGACTTATCCTGCCACTTATCCTTCGTGTTGATAAGGACAAGAGACGTTTCTATAACCTGATGACGGTGTATACAAATGTCGGATTCATAGGTATTCCGGTTGCGAAGGCTATCCTGCCGGAAAATGCAATCATCTATGTTATAGTCTGCAACGTCATGTACAGCCTGCTGTTCTACACCCACGGAATAACTGTTCTGAGTAACGGAAAAGAGAAGATGAGCCTTATGAAGGTTATCAGTCCCGGAACTGTTATGGCAGTCCTGGCACTGGTAGTATGCTGGTTCAAGATTACGCCGCCACTGCTCATCAGCAATAGCATATCCTATGTGGGAAATGCGACGGTATTTCTGTCTATGGCACTTCTTGGGGTATCAATAGCAAGGTCTGATGTGAAAAAGGGATTTAAAGAGATCAGAATATGGTTATACATATTGATCAGGATGGTACTTCTTCCAACAGCGATGTTTATCATCATCAGAAGATTCAGCGGAAATGAGATCATGGCGCTTGGTTTCTCACTTATGGCGATGATGCCGGTTGGCAATCTGCCGCTGATCCAGTCAGAGAAAATGGGAGAAGACACGGAGCTTCTATCGAATGCGATAACCGTGACGACCATCGTATCAATGGCTACGATAACATTACTGATGATGCTGTTCTCAGTTATATAAAATGATCATAAATCATAGGGAGGGTTACTACTATGAAAAAATCATCAAAGGTATATTGTTATTCCAGATGTACGACATGTAAGAAGGCTTTAAAATGGTTGGACGATAACAAGATAGAATATCAGCTTATCGATATCAAGGAGAACCATCCTGATGAGAAAACACTTCGTCAGCTTCATAAGAAGAGTAGCCTTCCACTTAAGAAGTTCTTTAATACCAATGGGCAGCTTTATAGAGAGATGGAGTTATCCAAGAAGCTGAAGGATATGAGCGAGGATGAGATGTTTAAGATACTTGCATCTGATGGAATGCTCGTGAAGAGACCTCTGCTCATTACAAAAGAAACAGTGCTGACAGGTTTTAAAGAAGATGAATGGAAGGAAGCATTATGATAGACGGACACATCCATATTGAACGTGGAGATTATACCTTAGAGTGGATACAGAATTTCGTTGACCGGGCTGTAGAGATGGGACTGGATGAGATCCGTCTGCTAGAACATAACTATATGTTTAAAGAATTTGAACCGATGTACGATTCAGTCAGGGCGTATAGTGATTTTGTAGATGACTGGTTTCAGAGAAAAGCATGTCTTAAAAAATATGAGGAGTATCTCGAGCTGATAGATAAGGTCAGAGCGAAGGATTATCCTGTTAAGATCAAATTCGGACTCGAGGTTTGCTACTTTAAGGATTACGAAGATCTGATCATAGAACAGACCAAAGATAAAGGATTTGACTTTCTGCTCGGCAGTATACATTTCGTAGATGATTTTGCATTTGATCATAAGCCGGAACATTGGGAAGGGCTCGATGTCGATAAGATATATGATAGCTATTTTAGGGATTCTGTGCTGCTTGCGAAGAGCAAAATCTTTGATGGAATAGGACATCCTGATACTATCAAGCTTTTTGGGCATAGACCATCGTATTCTCTTACAGACCGCTACGAGAAGCTTGCTGTGGAACTGGTGAACAGCAATATGTATGCCGATCAGAACAGCGGAGCTGAGAGAAGATGCCCGGATACAGCATCTCTTGGAATGGACCAGGAACTGATCTGCATACTAAAGAAGCACAATGTCAGAATCATCACCTCATCGGATGCGCACTGTCCCGAGGATGTAGGATACAAGATTAAAGAACTGGAAGAGAAACTAGGCTAATACCGGAGGAATTTGAAGGATATGAATGACAGCAATATAGAAAAAGAGATAGGTGATAACGCAAAGGAGTTATTGAATCTTATAGATAAGTCGCCAACAGCATATCATGTTATAGAAAATGCAAAAGATATTCTTGATGAGGCAGGGTTTAAGAGCCTTAAGGAAACAGAAGTTTGGAATCTGCAGGCAGGTGAGAGTTATTACGTTTCAAGAAATGATTCTTCTCTTATAGCATTTTCTATTCCTAAGTCTGATTATAAAGGCTTTAGAATAATAGCAAGTCATAGTGATTCTCCATGCCCAAAACTAAAAGAAGATTTTGAATATGATAAAGAAAGTTATGTGCGTCTTGATGTAGAAAAGTATGGTGGAATGCTTTTGGCACCATGGTTTGATCGCCCACTTTCTATAGCGGGAAGAATTCTTGTGAGAGACGATAATGGAATAAGGCCGGTTCTGGTTAATCTGGATAAGGACGTTGCGGTTATTCCATCACTGGCAATACATATGAATAGAGATGCAAATAGTGGTTATTCCTATAGCTTTCAGAAAGATATGCTGCCTATAGTTAGTACGTCAGAAGGAAAGAAGGGAATAATGTCACTTGTTGCGGAAGCAGCAGGAGTGGAGGAAAACAGCATACTCGGAAAAGATCTATTTATGTATATTCGTGAAAAGGGTGTGATCTGGGGAAGTGATGATGAATTTATAGGTTCTTCCAGACTTGATGATCAGGAATGTGTGTGGTGCTCACTTAAAGGTTTTGTAGAAGCTGAAAATAATGAATATGTAAAAATGCTCTGTATATTTGATAATGAAGAAGTAGGTTCGAGAACTAAACAGGGAGCGGATTCTGACTTCCTTCACAGCCTTATTGACAGAATAAATGATAATCTGAAAAGGAGCCGCGAGGAGTATTATACTGCATATGCAAACAGCTTCATGATTTCAGCGGATAATGCTCACGCACTTCATCCGGCACATTCGACTAAATATGATCCGGTACAGAGTCCGAAGATGAATGACGGAATAGTGATAAAGTTCAGCGCGAGACAGAGTTATACAACGGATGGAATATCAGCTGCATACGTAAGGCGAATCTGTAAGGATAGTAGTATCCCTTATCAGATATTTGTCAATCATTCGGATGAACCGGGAGGAAGCACACTGGGTAATATATCCAATTCTCATGTATCTATTAATACTGCAGATATTGGACTTGCACAGCTTGCAATGCACTCCTCATATGAGGTTGCAGGAATAAAGGATATAGAGTATCTGAGAGATTTCTCGAAAGCATTTTTTGAGGATACTAATTGTAATTGAATGAAATAAAATTAATACATAAGATATGAAACCGGATCTACGACTAGGGTAGGTATGAATTCAAAATTCAAATATAACTCATGTTCCGGTATATGCATGTTGGAAAAAGGATGTATTAGTAAATGATATAATAATTATAGATGAACCAAGCTGGAATGATTCTGATATGAACACAGAAATAAATGCATTGAGGGATGTATATATTAAAAAAGAAGAACAAAAAGGAAATTAATGGACGAGAAATTAAGAACTATAATGATATTTCCATATTTTGAAAATATAGAAATAATTAATGAAACAC
>JAFZXD010000269.1 GCA_017616955.1 Eubacterium sp.
TATAGATGCAAGGGTAGTGGGAACAGCTAACAACGGACTGACTGCCAAAGAAGAGATAGCTCTCTTTAAACCCGACGTTGTATTTACCGATATCAGAATGCCGGGGCTTACAGGACTTGAGCTTCTTAGAGCAATACCGGAAGTGTCTCCGGATTCAAAGGTGGTTATCATATCGGGATATGCTGAATTCTCATATGCTCAGGAAGCGGTGCAGCATCATGCATTTGACTATCTTCTGAAACCTATAAAAGAAGAAGAACTGACAAGGGTTATGTCAGCCATAGTCAATAATATGGAAGTGGAAACCGGAGGTGAGAGCAAAGAACCTTCTTATGACAGAGTGATTGATAATGTTATCACAGAGATAAGAGAGCATTATATGGAAGATATTTCCCTTACATCTCTGGCAGCAAAATATAACATTAGTATGGGACATCTCAGCAAGATGATCAAAGAACATCTGAAGGTCAACTTCTCGGATTACATAGCTTCACTCAGAATACAGCGATCGAAAGAACTTCTTCGTGATGACAGCCTTTCCATACAGGAAATCGCTGAGATTGTTGGATATAATGATTACTTTTATTTTACCAAAGTGTTTAAAAAAGTAGAGGGTATATCACCCAGTAAGTATCGAAAATCTATATAGATTATTCAAAGAAAGATCGCAATGTGCAGTAAAAACTGTGCGAATTTGCGGTCTTTTTTTGCTTTTTGTAGCATTTTTTGTAATAAATTTCCAATACAACAACAGAAAATTACAAAAAAAGTGAAAATTTTACCAATCCGCAAAATATATTCCATGTTTTTTTAGTACTAATACCGATAAGATGGTTACATCAAGAAAAGGAGTACTCGCATAGTAACTTGAAGGATATTAAGAGGATAAATGGTTTTTTTATCAGGAGGTAGGTTTTTATGAAAATGAGAAAGAAACTTATAAGCATAATGCTCAGCGCAGTGATGCTTGGTTCAGCCCTTGTAGGATGTGGCGGAACTTCCGGTGGTACAGGCGATACTGGTGCTACTGAGAAGGAAACAACTGCTGAAAGCAAGGTAGAAACTACAGCAGAAGCGGCAGACGAAGGGGGATCAACAGAAGCTTCAGCTCCGGCTGCAGCGGACGGCGATATAAAAATCGGAGTTTCAATCTGGAGCTCTACCGATGTACTTGGTTCACAGTGTAAGATGATTTTGGATAAAGCTGCAGATGCTCTGGGCGTTCAGGTTCAGTATGTGGATCAGGGACACGTATCGGAAAAAGTTACAGCATCGGTAGAGCAGCTCTGTGCAGCTGGTTGCCAGGGTATTATCATCTGTAACTCATCTGATACAGAGATGGCATCAGCTATCAAGACATGTAACGACAATGGTGTATATCTTGCACAGTTCTTCCGTATTATAAGTGAAGAGAACAGCGCAGATATCTTTAAGGCTGCTACAGATTCAGAGTATTATGTAGGAGCAGTTCATGAGAACGAGCCTGAGAATGGTGAGAAACTCGTGCAGATCCTTCTTGATAAGGGTGACAGAAACATCGGTCTTATCGGATGGGAGCAGGGTGACGCAACATGGCTCGGAAGATGGGAAGGATACAAGAAAGGCGTAGAGAAGTGGAATAGTGAACATCCTGATGATCAGGCAGTTCTTTCAGAGCCACAGTATGCCGGAACATCTTCAGAAGGTGGTTCAAAAGCTGCAGAAGCTCTTATGAGCGCAAATCCTGACCTTGATGCTCTTATCCCTGCAGGTGGTGGTGGAGATCCTCTTCAGGGAGCTATCGCTGCAGTAGAGCGTGCCGGAAAGACAGATTCTATCGATATAGTATCAACAGACTTCCTTCCAGACCTTGGCGAGAGACTTGCAAACGGTTCTATGGCAGGTGAGTCAGGTGGACATTACTGTGATCCACTCTTCGCTTTCATGGCAGTATATAACGCAATCAAGGGTAACTACACAGGAAATGCCGGTAAATTCGAAGATATAAACTTCCCTTACCTTTATGTAGCATCACCTGAAGATTACGCTGATTATGAGAAGTATTTCGTAGATCAGCTTCCTTACACAGATGAAGAACTTGTAGAAATGTCAACACTCGATATGGAGGGACTTAAGCAGAAGGCAGCATCATTATCAATCGAGGATGCAGCAGCCAGATCGGGTAAATAACACGCAGCACGTGTTGAAAAATACATTTTTTAATCCCTAGGCCGGTATCGCACGGCGGTACCGGCCCATTTTCTGCAAAAAAAGAGGTGAATCTGTATGAATGCATCAAATGAAACAACCGGAAAAAAGATGTCAGGTCAGGTGAAAGGATACCTGTTACTTATTTTCCTGGTTATACTTTCGTGGGGAATATTTAAAGTTATTACCCCGAATAATTTCGGCTCTGCTAAGAATATGTTGAGCTATTTCGAGGCATCGCTGCTTGCGGCAGTGGGGGCTGTAGGATTTTATTTCGTAATGGTTATGGGAATGTTTGACTTTTCCATAGGCGCCAACATTATGCTTTCCGCTATAGTCGGATGTGTATTTGCCAATCGTCTTGGACTTGGCTATATGGGTCTGATTGTCGGAAGTTTACTGACAGGAGCTCTTGTAGGTTTGTTAAATGGTTTCTTCTATGCAAAACTCAGAATTCCGTCAATGATCGTAACAACCGGACTTGCTTTAATCTACGAATCGATCGCGAACTATATTGCAGGCGGCGTGGAACAGACTCTTCCTTCAAACCTGAGGGCGTTCGGTCAGATGCCGGGAAATCTTATCCTGGCAGTTATCGCATTTGCGATTGCTTACCTTTTACTTAACTATACAAAGATCGGAACCTATACCTACGCCATAGGAAGCAATGAGTTTGTGGCAAAGAATATGGGTATCAATGTTAACTTCTATAAAATACTGGCATTTATCATAAGTGGTGCCTTCCTTGGAATCATGGCCGTTCTTACAATAAGTTACGGTTCTTCCATGGTTGCGGTAACCGGTATGGCTTCCATGAGCCGAAACTTTGTTCCGACTATGGGATGCTTCTTCGGACTTGCGTTCAAGAAGTACGGCATGCCGCTTCCTGCTATTATAATCGGTGAGTTTGTTATAAACATTATCTTCTTCGGATTTATTGCGCTTGGTGCTCCAACCGCTATCCAGGACGTTATCACCGGATTTGCCCTGCTCATTATCGTTACACTTACAACTAAAGTTACCAAGGGCGAGATTGTGAAATAAGGAGGAGGACTTACCATGAGTGATATTAGATTACAGGTAGAGAAAGTCAGCAAGAATTTCGGAATCACCAAGGCTCTTAAAGAGGTATCTTTCAATATTAATAAGGGTGAGATACATGCTCTTATCGGAGAGAACGGTTCCGGAAAATCAACTCTGACGAACTCTCTTACCGGAATATATCAGAAAGACAGCGGTGTTTTCTATCTTGATGGAAAAGAAGTAAGTCCTAAGAATCAGGTTGAAGCCAATAATGAAGGAATCTCCATCATTGTGCAGGAACTTGGTACATTGGATGGACTTACAGTTGCCGAAAATATCTTTCTGGGACACGAAGATATGTTCGTGAAGTTTGGCATTAAGAATACAAATGCTATGAATCGTCGTGCTACAGAACTTCTTAAACAGTACGGCTTTGAACGTATAAAAGCCTCTGATATGATAGAAAATTACAACTTCGAGGACAGAAAGCTGGTTGAGATCGTAAAAGCAACTTACTTTGGTCCTAAGATTGTAGTCATTGACGAGACTACCACGGCACTTTCACAGGAAGGACGTGAGGAGCTCTATAAGCACATGAACAGAATCAGGAGTGAGGGGAATACAGTTATATTCATTTCCCATGACTTACCTGAAGTTCTGAGACTCTCAGATACTATAACAATTCTGAGAGATGGTGTATATATTGACACGGTTAAGAGTGCTGATGTTGATGAAGAAGCATTAAAGAAACTGATGGTTGGTCGTGAAGTAACCGGAGATTATTATCGTGCCGATTACGACGAACCGGTTTCAAGTGAAGTTGTTATGAAGGTTAAAGATGTTACCGTACCGGGACTTATATCTCATATTAACTTTGAGCTTCATAAGGGAGAGATTCTTGGATTCGGTGGATTGTCCGAATCGGGAATGCATGAGGTTGGTAAAGCCTGCTTCGGTGCTTCATTTGACCGTGAAGGAAGTGTAACTCTGGCAGATGGCACAGAGATCAACGATATCCCTACAGCTATAAAGCACAGCATAGCTTACACTTCAAAGGACAGAGATAACGAATCTCTGGTTATGAATCAGAGTATCGGAGATAATATATGTCTTCCTTCTCTGGATGATCTTTCAAACAAGGCACATATGCTCAGCGATAAGAAACTGAAGGAATTTGCAAATACTTATGCCGAGAAAATGTCTACAAAGATGCAGAGTGTCGAACAGTTTGTTTCAGACCTGTCGGGAGGAAATAAGCAGAAGGTAGTTCTGGCACGCTGGATCGGTAAGGATTCTGACATCCTGGTTCTTGACAGTCCAACTCGAGGTATTGATATCAAGGTTAAACAGGATATCTATCAACTTATGGACAAGATGCGTAAAGAAGGAAAGTCCATAATAATGATTTCGGAAGAGCTTATGGAGCTGATCGGTATGTGTGACCGTATCCTCATCATGAAGGACGGACAGATAAACGGTGAGCTTGAAAGAAGTAGAGACATGGATGAGAACAGTCTCATCTCGAAGATGGTATAAGGAGGGATGATCATGGCTAATCAAGGAATAGAGGTTTCCAAGGCACAGGCTTTGAAGAAACAGTCAATACATAAAATGATCCGTTCCGCTCTTCCTATCATCGGTCTTATAGCGGTTTGTGTGATCTTTAATATATTGACAAAAGGAAATATGTGGAATAGCCGTAAGCTTATTCTGAATCAGGTTTACGTGGTTCTGATTTCAGCTACCGGTGTATTCTTTATAATGACTATGGGTGGTCTCGATTTCTCACAGGGCTCTATACTCGGAATCGCATCCATCGTCGTATGTAAACTGTCAGGAATAAATATGGGCCTGGCGGTAGCAGGAGGAATCCTGGCAGGTGCAGCTATAGGTGCATTTAACGGATTCTTCTATGTAAACAGAAAGATTAAATCTTTCATCGTTACTATATGTACTATGTTCCTGTTCCGAGGATTCATCAAATATATGGCTTCGAATTCTCCGGTTGCGGCGAGCATGAAGGTTTATGATTATGATACAACAGCAATAAAGCTTGGTATTACAGCAGCAGTACTGATTATCGGATTTGTAGTATTCCGTTTTACTAAATTTGGAACATACTTAAAGGCAATCGGTGCAGGAGAGAAAGCTGCAAAGTTTGCAGGTATCCGTACAGACAAGATGAAGTTCTTGATCTATGTACTTTCAGGAGCTATCACAGGTCTTGCAGCATTTGTAAACATTGTTAAGAATGGTTCTGCAACAGCAAACGTTGGTAATCAGCTTGAGACTCAGATCCTTATCGCACTTGTACTTGGTGGTATGCCTATATCAGGAGGTGCAAAGGTAAGATTTGAGAATATAATCGTAGGTTCACTTTTATATATTGTCCTTAATAACGGACTTACTATGATGGGACTTACAACACAGGCTATGCAGCTTATTCAGGGTGTAATCTTCCTGATATTCGTAGCGGTATTTGCTGATAGACAGAGTCTGTCAGTTATTAAATAATACAATCAAACTTAACTCTTCAAACAGAGGGACGGCGGCAAATCGGATTCGATTTGCCGTTGTTCATTTTATAGGGATAGAAATTGCTTTATTGATTATTCTTATAAATGGTTATATCAAAACACAGGTTGAATAATAACGGTTTTGTGTTATATTGAATAAGTATTTGTTTGATATGAACGTTTGGGTTATATAAGGAAGGAGATAGAAGTTATGAATTTCAATACAGATATATTTACCCAATTTGATAAGAAGTGGGCACTTCTCACTGCCGGTAATAAAGATAGTTTTAATACTATGACTGTAAGCTGGGGAGGAATGGGAACTCTTTGGAGTAAGCCTGTTGTTACAGCATATGTTAGAACTTCAAGATATACGCATGAATTTTTAGATAAGGAAGAATACTTTACACTCAGTTTCTATCCGGA